>JASLIR010000210.1 GCA_030152125.1 Alkanindiges sp. | reverse complement strand
GGAATTTCCAGCGCAATCTGCTGGGTAGCACCTTCGTAAGCCACACGCACATCCACACTGATGCTGGCATGCTGGTCCTGCCCACGCAAACTGCTTTGCTGCTGGCCTTTGGCGCCAAAGCCCGCACCAAAGCGGCCAAACAGATCCTCAAAATTGCCGGAAAAACCACCGCCGCCAAATTGCTGGCGGAAATCTTCGGCATTAAATGCCTGACCATCATCATCATGTGCATTGCTGCGGTAATAGCGGTACTGCTGGCCAAAGGGATCAGCACCTGCATGCGCCTGCTGGCCCTGTTGTCCATAGCCCTGTTGATAGGCAAACGGGTTATCCAGCTGCTGGTCATACTCAGTGCGTTTGGCCTCATCGCTTAAGGTTTCATAAGCCAGATTTAGCTGCTGCATTTTGTCCTGTGCATCAGGCTCTTTACTCACATCCGGGTGATATTTACGGACCAGTTTTCTATAGCTTTTTTTTATCTCATCGGTACTGGCGCCCCGTGCAAGCCCCAATACCTCATAGTAGTTTTGACTCATGCGCTACCTCATCTGTAAAAGACGTATGTATTTTAAGCCTTGTATATGGTGTTTTTTTCAGCAATTTAAAGCACTGGGCCCTGTTTTTATAAAGCCTGGCAATCACGGTAACAGATACATCGCAAGATGATCCGTTGAATAATCGTTATACAAAAAACAGCATGCCTAAGCCGCATGCCTCTTTGCTAGTATCAGGATATATACATCGCAATGCGCAGGCAGCATATGACAACCCCTTCTTCGCCTCAGGCACCAGCATTGCTGCAACGGCTTGGTATTCAATACCCTGTTTTTAAAGCCCCGATGGCGGGAGTATCCTCCCCGCAGCTGGCCGCCATTGTATCCAATGCCGGAGGACTGGGCGCCATTGCCATTGGTGCCAGCACGCTTGAGGCAGCGCAGGACATGATTCAGCAAACCAGGGCGCTCACCGCGAAACCTTTCAATGTGAATGTTTTTTGTCATGAGCCGATAGTGTGCAGCAGTGCACAACAACAGGCATGGATTGACCATTTACAGCCACTTTTTAACAAATACGGGCAGCCTGCACCCTCGCAACTGACGGAAATTTACCCCAGCTTTGTAGGGAATGAGGCCATGACTGAGCTATTACTGGCGGAAAAACCGGCAGTTGTCAGTTTTCATTTTGGCCTGCCGAATCAGGCACAAATTGATGCACTAAAAGCTGCGGGCATAACACTGTTTGCAACGGCCACCAACCTGCAGGAGGCCAGGCTGATTGAACAGGCAGGCATTGATGCCATTGTGGCACAGGGCATTGAAGCAGGCGGACACCGGGGAGTTTTTAATCCGGCGCAGGATGCTGCCATCACAACGCGGGAACTGGTTCAGCTGCTAACAGCCTATACCCGGCTACCCATTATTGCTGCTGGTGGTATTATGGATGCCAATGATATCAAGCAGATGCTGGCTCTCGGTGCGCAGGCGGCGCAACTGGGTACTGCTTTTGTCATCTGTGAGGAATCCGCCGCCAGTGCTGCTTACCGTAGCCAGTTGTTAAACCCGGCCAGGCAGCTTACCCAAATAAGCAGTGTCATTTCCGGCCGTCCGGCACGCGGTTTAATCAATAGCTGGCATCGCGAGGTAGACCAGCTTCAGCGCCCCGACGTGGCACCCTACCCCTATGCCTATGATCTTGCCAAACAGCTTAACAGTGCTGTCACCAAACAGGGCTACCATGATTTTGCCGTATTTTGGGCTGGTACACAGCTACATCGCCTTAAGGCATTGAATGGCAAGGCGCTTATGCATGTGCTGACCGGAGTGCTGCGCTAAGTACTGGTATAAATATTGCTTAAATTTCTGTTGCATGCCTTCAATACCCTGTTAAGGTGTTGAACTTTTCAGCGCTTTTCTTTACACGCTTTAAGCGCGGTATTTGTTTACTTTATTTTCTTTTATTTTTTGAGATTGATGATTATGGCTACTCCCGTTGTGAAAAAACCTGTTGACGCTACAGCTGCCAAGCCTGTAGTGGCAAAATCTTCCTCCACCCTGCAAAAAGAAATCAAACGTGACATCGCGGTCGCAGTAATTGGCCAGTGTACCGAACAACAACTGCTGACCGCCCCTGGTAAAGTGATTGCTGTTATTCGTAAGATTACTGATGAAGTTCTGGCATAAGCCGAAAGCTGAATAAAAACAATTTTTATAAAAACGACAAAAAAACAGTTTATTTTAAAACGACAGGATACGGGGAAGTACCAGTTATAAAAAAAAGCCACGGCAATAAATGACCGTGGCTTTTTAGTATGCGGAAACCATTGTATCAATCGAATACAATGGTTTTATTGCCGTGCACAATCACGCGGTCTTCCAGGTGCCAGCGCACCGCGCGGGACAATACATTGCGTTCTACATCCTCACCCAGCTCGCGCAAATCCGCCACGCTGTAGCGATGGCTAACACGCTCTACATCCTGCTCAATAATCGGGCCCTGATCCAGTTCTGCCGTCACATAATGCGCAGTAGCCCCAATCAGTTTTACCCCTTTGTCATAGGCCTGACGGTAAGGGTCGGCACCCACAAAGGCTGGCAGGAAGGAATGGTGAATATTGATCACCTTCATGGGCCATTTGCTGACAAAATCGCTGCTCAGAATCTGCATGTAACGCGCCAGAATCAGCAAGTCATTACCCGCCATAATTTCGTTAATCTGTGCTTCGGCCTCTGCCTTGTTTTCCTTGGTCACTTTAACCACGGTAAACGGAATACCAAAACCCTCAACGGATTCCCGCAGGTCCTCATGGTTACTCACCACGTGGCTGATGTCACACGGCAACAAGCCGCGCGCATGGCGCCATAGCAACTCCAGCATGGCATGGTCATACTTGGAAACCAGAATACCCACCTTTTTTACATCACTCACTGCAGTCAGTTGCCAGGTCATGGCATAACGGGTGGCAACGGTGTCTTCAAAGGCCTGCTTTAGGGTTTCACGGCGGTCATGCAACTGGTTTACTTCAAACTCCACCCGCATGAAGTAAGTACCACCCTGCGCTTCGGTAGCATATTGATCGAGTGCGGTAATGTTGGCACCCTGATGGTATAAAAAACCTGAAACAGCCTGCACAATACCGGAACGGTCAGCACAGGTAATCAACAGGCGTGCAGTATTCGCAGTGGTCATGTTTAAATTCCGTCTATATCTATAAATAAAGCTGCACGGCGCACGGGCAGCAAAAAATGCTGCCATTCTAGACTTTTTTTACCGGAACTTAAATGCTCTGTTGACCGATGACAGTAGAAGCAGTGCAATTTTTTAGCTATCAATGCCGTATGCCTGTTTATTTACTCCGAAGCATCCGGGGTAGACATACGGGCAAATAATTCGGACTGCCCAAACTGTGACAACAATACCTCATAGGCCTGACGGCTTTCGCCAATCAGATACGGGCCTTCCAGAAACACCATCTGGCGCAAGCCTTGGCCAATCCAGCGCTCATCCATCACACCATTTAAGTTAATGTGGCCGGACATATACAGGAAGTTTGACCAGTTGGTCAGCACAATCCAGATATTGATAATCAGCGCTTCAATTTCCGCCGATGTCATTTTCATCAGGCCGGAATCCACAAAGCCCTGATAAATGCGCTTGCCATACTGCATGACTTGCCCGGCAAACTGCGGATACAGCACTTTAAACTCCTCATGCGCATCCATCAGGTGATAAATGTCTCGATGCAAAAAGCGGTAGCTCCACAGTTGTGTGCTTAAAGACTGGAAATACTGAATCTTGTCATTCACATTCAGCGGGCGGTCACTCGGCACCGTGAGCACGGACAGCGTGTCGGCCTGATAAACACTCATCAGCTCCTTGATAATTTCGGCTTTGTTACGGAAATAGTAATACAGATTCCCAGGACTAATCCCCAGCTCGGCTGCAATATGGTTGGTAGTCACGGCACGTTCACCGCGCTCGTTAAACAGTTGCAGACTGATCTGCAAAATCCGGTCACGGGTTTTGGTCGGTTTCAACATCATCTATCCATATGACATTCAATCAGTTAGCTCACACAGCAATTGCGTGAACGGGTAGTATCAAAAAAGCTGTTGACTATTTAGAGCAATTACTCTAAAAATACTCTATCTTATAAGCAATGGCATCATTGTAACCATGAACAGCTTGTCCCCCCTAGTGAGCGCGCAAAGCAACCTGCCGCCAGAAATTCAGCGCATGCACGATGTACTGGCTGCACAGCGTATCGCCTATAACCAGAACCCGATGCCATCTGCGCATGAGCGTATTGAGCGCCTGGCACGCCTGCGTCGTACACTGGTCAAATATCAAGATGCCTTTGCCGAAGCCATTAGTCAAGATTTCAGCAACCGCTCGGTGTATGAAACAAAAATTGGTGAAGTATTTACTTGCCTTGAGCAGTGTAAATATTACAGCAAAAACCTGACCAACTGGATGAAACCATCCAAGCGTCATATTGCAGCCCTGCATCAGCCAGCTAAAGGCTGGGTACAATACCAGCCTTTAGGCGTGGTGGGCATTATGGCACCATGGAATTATCCATTGCTATTAGCAGTTGGCCCGCTGATTTGTGCACTGGCTGCCGGCAACCATGCCATGATCAAAATTTCCAGCTCTTCCAGAAACCTGGGCAAAGTGCTGGAGCAGGCACTGGCTGAAGTATTTTCTGAAGATCTGGTTAGTGTGATCAATGGTGGCGGTGCTATTTCCGATGCCTTCTGTCGTTTAAAGTTCGACCAGATGATTTTTACCGGTTCGCCAAGCATTGGTAAAACCGTGATGGCCGCTGCAGCAGAAAATCTGGTTCCGGTGATTCTGGAACTGGGCGGCAAGTCTCCTGCCATTATTCACCCATCCATGCCTTTAAAAGATGCGGCCGAGCGTCTGGCTGCCGGCAAGTTCTGGAATGCAGGCCAAACCTGTGTGGCCCCGGATTACGTATTTGTACCACGTGGCCGTACCCGCGAGTTTGTAGCGCATATGCGTCACTTTGTGGGCATCATGTACCCAAGCCTGCGCGATAACCCGGACTATACCAGTGTTGTGAATGACAAACAGTACAACCGTATTCAGGGCTACCTGCAAAACGCCCGTGAGCTGGGCGCAGAGTTTTTTGAAATTAATCCGGCCAGTGAAGACTTAAGCAACGGCCGTAAACTGGCGCCTACCCTGCTGGCTAATGTGACTGATGACATGCTGGTATGCCAGGAAGAAATTTTTGGGCCAGTACTGCCAATCATTGAATATGACCATATTGATGAAGTGCTGCAATACATCAATGCACGTCCGCACCCGCTGGCCCTGTACTATTTTGACTACGACGCCGACCGCGCTGAATACGTGGCACGCCGTACTCACTCCGGCCACTTCGGTATTAACCAGGCCCTGACGCATGTGGCACAGGATGACCTGCCATTTGGTGGTGTGGGTAACTCCGGCATGGGCAAATATCATGGTCCGGAAGGCTTTTTCAGCTTCAGCCATGCCCGTTCCGTGATGTCCAAGCCAAGAATTTACTCGTTCCGCATGATCCTGCCACCATTCGGCAAGCCAATTCACCGCATCATGTTTAAAACACTTTTGCGCTAAATAACGGCTATTCGCTCAAAACACCAGCAAAAAGTTGGTTTTTTGAGCTTCGCACTTGAACTTGGGGCGTTTTTTTGATATAAAACGCCCCTTGATTTTAACAACCAGTTTTATCAACCACTATTGTTTATTGATATCAGAGGCCATTGTTGATTTGGCCTGATCAATGGAGTTCACCATGTCCAAGGTTTGCCAAGTTACCGGCAAGCGTCCAGTCGTTGGCAACAACGTCTCGCACGCCAACAACAAAACCAAGCGCCGGTTCGAGCCGAACCTGCACCACCACCGTTTTTGGCTGGAAAGCGAAAAACGTTTCGTACGTTTGCGCTTAACCCCTAAAGGTATGCGTACTGTAGATAAGCTGGGCATCGATGTGGTTGTAGCCAACCTGCGTGCTCAAGGCCAAAAAGTTTAAGGAGTCATTGCAATGCGCGATAAGATTCGTTTAGTTTCAACTGCTGGTACTGGTTATTTTTACACTACCACCAAAAACAAGCGTACTATGCCTGAGAAAATGGAGATCAAAAAATTTGATCCTAAAATTCGTCAGCACGTAATTTTCAAGGAAGCGAAAATCAAATAATCTTTATTTGATGACGCTACAAAAAAACGACTCAATTATGAGTCGTTTTTTTATGTTTTTTATATACCCACACCCGCTGCTTTGCTACAATTTTTACATTCATACTCAATAGCATAACTGTTCTTTTAAATTTTGCTTTTTAGCGCCTTTTTATTTATCAACTTTTTTTTGATGCTTACAACTTAAACACTAACATTTTGGGAGATGCATGTGCCACATGACGTTGATCTGATCATCCTGCTCGCCGTGGGTTTTGGCGCAGCCTTGCTGTTTGGCTTTATTGCCGCCCGCTTAAAGCTGCCCCCTTTAATTGGCTATCTGGTTGCCGGAATTGTGATTAGTCCCAACACACCGGGCGTCGTGGCCGATATGGTACTGGCTAACCAGTTGGCAGAACTGGGTGTGATGTTCCTTATGTTTGGCGTCGGCATGCACTTTTCCCTGAACGACCTGATGACCGTACGGCGCATTGCCATACCGGGTGCCATGCTGCAAATTGCAGTGGCTACCTTAATGGGCATTGGCCTGACCATGTGGTGGGGCTGGAGCTTTGGCGCAGCACTGGTGTTTGGCTTAAGCCTGTCGTGCGCCAGTACCGTGGTATTGTTGCGCGCACTGGGGGATAAAGGCCTGCTGGATTCGGTGAACGGCAAAATTGCCGTAGGCTGGCTGCTGGTGGAAGACCTGGTGATGGTACTGGTACTGGTATTGCTACCCGCCACCGCAACCTTGCTGGGTGGTCAGGCGCCAGTACATGAAGGTGATGCAGGCAGCCAGCACAGTATTCTGGTCACGATGGGCATTACCTTATTCAAGGTATCCGCCTTTATTGCCTTTATGCTGATTGTCGGCAAGCGCCTGATTCCCAAAATCATGCTACAGGTGGCACGTATTGGCTCACGCGAGCTGTTTACCCTGACCGTGGTGGCTGCGGCCGTCAGTATTGCCTACGGCTCCTATGCGCTGTTTGGTGTCTCCATGGCGCTAGGTGCCTTCTTTGCCGGGATGGTAGTCAAAGAGTCCGACTTTAGCCACCGTGCCGAAGAAGAAACCCTGCCCCTGCGCGAGATTTTCTCGATCCTGTTCTTTGTGTCAGTGGGCATGCTGTTTAACCCCAGCATCATCTGGGAGCAACCCTTCCATATTATTGGGGTGGTTGCCATTATCATGATTGGTAAAACCATTGCCGCGATGGCACTGGTGCTGTTTTTCCGTTATCCGCTGAATACTGCCATGACCGTTGGGGCCAGCCTGGCGCAAATCGGTGAGTTCTCCTTTATTCTGGCCACCCTGGGTTTATCCCTCAAACTGATTACCCCGGAAGCGCAAAACCTGATTCTGGCTGGTGCGCTGATTTCGATTACGCTGAACTCCTTTGTGTTCGCGGCCATTGAGCCTATTCAGGTATGGATTCGCAAGCGCTCGCACCTCGCACGCCTGCTGGAGCGTAGTGGTGACCCGCTGTCCATGCTGCCGGATGAAGTGGATCAATCCTACCTGAAGGATCAGGTGGTCATTGTCGGCTATGGTG
>JASLIR010000180.1 GCA_030152125.1 Alkanindiges sp. | reverse complement strand
CATATGTGATGGATGTAGCTATGCTGAGTGCAAGGGTCAGGCAAAGTTTATGTTTCACCATACTTCCTCATGTGGGGGCATGGGCAACAAGTACGGTATTTTGGTGGGGGTGACAATGTACGGAAAGTAAAACGCCCGCTTCATTGCTGAAGCGAGCGCGGTTAATAAGCAGGGCTCTACTTAAAAACGGAACAAACCCAGTGCTGCTTTTACTTCATCCAGCGTCTGGTCGGTTACTTCACGGGCTTTTTGTGTACCGTCACGCAGCACATCCATCACGTAAGCCGGGTCCTGCGCAAACTGGTTGCGGCGCTCGCGGATCGGGCTGATCATTGCAACCAGGCGCTCGTACAGGCGCTTTTTCAGCACTGAGTCACCCAGGCCACCGCGCTGGTAATGTGCCTTCAGTTCAGCAACTTCATCCGGGTACTCATCAAAGGCATCCAGATAGGTAAATACCACATTGCCTTCCACCTGGCCCGGGTCGGTTACTTTCAGGTGGTTCTCATCGGTATACATCTTGTTCACTGCTTTTTTAATGTCGTCATCACTGGCATTTAACACAATGGTGTTGCCCAGCGACTTGCTCATTTTGGCCTTGCCGTCAAAGCCGGGCAGGCGCGCCACGTTGGACAGCATGGCCTTGCATTCCGGCAACAGGTCATAACCAATCTGACGGTTCAGGCGGCGCACCACTTCATTGGTTTGCTCAATCATGGGAATCTGGTCTTCACCCACTGGCACCAGGCTGGCCTTAAAGGCGGTAATGTCTGCCGCCTGTGCTACCGGGTAGCACAAAAAGCCCGCTGGAATATCACGCTCAAAACCACGCAGGATAATTTCCTGTTTGATGGTGGGATTGCGCTCCAGGCGTGCCACTGTTACAAAGTTCAGGTACAGCATGGTCAGTTCGGTCAGTGCCGGTACGCAGGACTGTACAAAAATAGTGGTTTTGGCTGGGTCAATGCCTACAGCCAGATAATCCAGTGCCACTTCCAGTACGTTACGCTGTACTTTGGCAGGGTCATCAGCGTTATCAGTTAATGCCTGTGCATCGGCCAGCAACAGGAACTGGTGATGGGTGTCTTGCAGGGTAGTGCGGGTTTTCAGGGAACCAGCGTAATGTCCCAGGTGTAACTGGCCTGTGGTACGGTCTCCAGTAAGTACCACTGGGCGATTGTCTGGTTTACTACTCATGTGTTAAATCCGGTAAAAAATATTTGTTAGGTTTGGTTAGGGTTTATTGTAGAGCGTTCATCAGCTTTTTGTTGTATAAGTTTTGGCCGAATTGAGTTGGTGGGGAAATTATTTTAAAGTGAAGGAAGTACAGGCCACTTTAGCCATTGTGTATGTGCCGGCGTGACCGCATATATAAAGAAGCGAGCCCTGAACAAATGCCGCGATCCATAGAGGATATTTTGATGCAAAGCCATATCAGTGCCGAATCTACTCGGTCTGTTTACCGGACAGCCGCAGGGCAGGGCATGATGATGAAAAGGCTACCCGCAATAGCCAGTGTATTGCTGGCACTGGCTACACTTTTGGGCAGTCCGCTGGCGCTGGCAGAGAAACCGGCTGTCATTTATGCAGGCCGCGAAAAACCACAGCCCAGGGAGGAGCATTATCCGCATTACCGGGTGCTTAACCAGTCTGCAGGTTATGGTTATTCAGGATATGGCCGGCCGGGTTATGGTCACCCGCAAACCGATGTAAATGTGCAGTTGCGCTATCAGGCACCCAGCACCACGATTATTAATAATAATGTGCAGATTATTCCGCCCAGCGTACCTGTGGGCAATATTAGCTATAGCCAGGATAACTATTATATTAATAACGTACCGGCTTATCCAAACTATCAGCACCAGCAGCGGCGTTACCGGAATTATGCCAATGCAGAGGCCAATGCAAATACCGGCATGAATGACAACCAAACGGATTACCGCCCACCTGTGCAGCCTATGCAGAACCGGGCGACACAGTGGACGGAAGATTTGGGCGTTACGCCGCCTTAATGCCTTTTATTTGGACTTTAACTGTTGCAAGGCCTGCTGGGCTTCGGCATCGCCCTGTTTGGCAGCTTTTTCCAGCCAGTAACTAGCCTGTTTGTCATTTTGTGGAACACCAATCCCCTGTGCATACAGCAGGCCAATACTCTTTTGTGCTTCCGGGTAACCCTGTGATGCTGCCTGCTGATACCACAGCAGGGCTTTAGTAATGTCCTTGGCTACGCCCTGACCATCCTGATACATGCTGCCAATATTATTTTGTGCCTGTGGCAAGCCCTGTTCTGCGGCTTTCTTAAACCAGCTGGCAGCCTGCGTATAATCCTTAGCTATGCCAGCCTGGCCCTGATAATACAGGGCGCCAAGCGTATATTGCGCTTCCACCATACCTTGTGCGGCTGCCTTATTTAGCCAGGTAACCGCCTGTTTGCCATTTTGGGCAGTGCCTGTGCCGTTCAGGTACATCAGGCCAATGGCAAACTGCGCTTTCGGAAAACCCTGTGCTGCGGCTTTCTGAAACCAGGTCAGGGCCTGTTGTGGATCAGCGGCAATTCCCTGACCCAGTGAATACATGACACCAAGATAGTACTGGGCAAAGGTGTTGCCCTGTTTGGCAGCCTGTTCATACCAGTAGGCGGCTTTTTGCGGGTCTTTGCTAATACCCTGACCCTGTGCATACATTTGCGCCAGGTTAAACTGGGCAAACATGTTGCCCTGCTTGGCCGCCAGCTCATACCACTGGGTTGCTTTCTGCGTATCCCTGGTAACCCCCTGGCCTTCAAAATACATCAGTCCCAGATAAAACTGGGCTTTGGCAT
Source organism: Alkanindiges sp. (assembly GCA_030152125.1). GTDB lineage: Bacteria > Pseudomonadota > Gammaproteobacteria > Pseudomonadales > Moraxellaceae > JASLIR01. Next base: position 2,817 of record JASLIR010000180.1, on the reverse strand, counting down.
CACCATCCTGTGCCACATTGATCAGCTCTTTATAGGCTTGCGGGAACTTGCCGGCTTCATACGCGGCTACGCCTTCGGCGGTACCAGCCCAACTGGCAGTCACTGCAGTCATGCTGATGGCAAGACCAATCAAGAAGGTGGTCAGTTTTGGAAGTGTGGTGGGCGTCATACGTCTCACTCTGGCTAATGTGCTCAATTCAAGTTACTAAATTCATGCTGGGCGATGCTGTCCTTAACCGGACAAGTCAATAGACTGGGTGTCCTGGTGGGCTTTATTTATCATCAAATGCTTTTGAGGTATCGAACCAGTTAGTACGTTGCATCTGGTTCAATACGCCTTTGTTTTTAGTATCACCTTCGCCTGCTGCCTTTGGCAAGCTGGTTTTAGCTGCCTGTGTGGTACTGTTGTTATTCAGAAGCCCCGGTAAACCGCCCGCATAAGGCCTGGTGTTATTAAGCCGTGTGCCGTCATATACCCGGTTAATTTTGTCCAGGGCGCGTGGTTCACCCAGCGCAGCCGCCTTGCGATACCAGTGTTGGGCCTGTTGCGGGTCCAGGTTCACTCCATGGCCGTATTCATACATTTCACCCAGATAATACTGCGATCGCGCATCATCCTGTGCAGCAGCCTGTTGTAGCCAGTAAACCACTTTTTGCACATCATATTCGGCATAGGCGCGGTTATTGTAAATGCTGGACAGGTTATATTGTGCACCCACATCACCCTGAGCCGCTGCCTGTTCATACCAGTGAATGGCATCCGCAATGGAAACGCTGGTGCCCTTGCCAAAGTGGTACATGCTGGCCAGATTAAACTGGGCATCGATATTGCCCTGTTCCGCCGATTTTTCAAGCCAGTGCAGCGCTTGCGGCATGTTTTGGGGTGTTCCCTTGCCCTCGTAATTAAACCAGCCGGCATAATACTGTGCGTTGGCGTTGCCCAGTTCTGCAGCCCTGGCTAGCCACTGGTATGCAAGGCTTTCATCCTTGGTAACGGTCTTGCCCAAGTAATACAGCATGGCAATATTGAACATGGCGTCCGTGTCCTGTTGGGCTGCCGCTTTGCCATACCACAGTAGTGCTTCCTGGCTGTCAGCACGTACCCCTTCGCCTGACTGATAGGCCCAGCCCAGGTTGTACTGCGCATTTTTATTGCCTTGTGCAGCGGCCTTTTTAAACCACTTAACCGCTTCTTTCGGGTTTTCAGCAACCCCCATGCCAGCCGAGTACAGGTTGCCCATCAGGTACTGGGCCGATGCAAAGTTTTGCGCTGCTGCTAGCCTGGTCCATGCCAGTGCCTTGGCATAATCCTGCGTCAGGCCAATGCCCTGGGTATATAGCCAACCGGTGAGGTACTGGGCATAAGGATTGTTCTGGTCGGTGGCTTTAGTGAGCCATTCCAACCCCTGCTGGGCATCTTTTTTTAGCCCTAACCCGGCAATATATAACCAGCCCAGCCCGGCCTGTGCACCGGCATCACCCTGCTGCGCTGCCTTGGTAAACCAGTAAGCTGCTTGTTCAGGGTCTTTGGCAACACCTTCCTCACCATACAGGTACAGCTCTGCCAGGTTAAGCTGGGCATCGCTATTATCCAGCTCAGCTGCCTGCCGGTAATTTTGCAGTGCCAGCGCCATGTCCTTTGTAACACCAAAGCCGTTACTGTACATTCCGGCCAGGTTAAACAGGCCGCCCGGATGCTTTTGCTCCGCTGCTTTTTTAAACCAGTCAAATGCCTGCTGGTTATCCTTGGCAATGTATTTACCATCAAAGTAAAACCAGCCCAGTGCATTCTGCGCTTTGGCATACTCCTGTTGGGCAGCCTGCTGGTAAAACGCAAATGCTTTAAGCGGGTCAGCTTTTAGCCCAAAGCCGTATTCGTATTTCATACCCAGGTAATAAAGGGAGGCGGCATCATTTTGTTCAGCAGCATTATTTAGCCATTGCAAGGCCTTGGCGTGATTTATTGCAACCCCCTGACCATAGTCATTCATCAGGGCCAGGTTAAACATGGCTATGGCATCATGTTGTGCCGCGGCTTTTTCGTACCATAACAATGCCTGCTGGTCATCCTTTGTAACGCCATAGCCATTGTGATACATCCAGCCCAGTTTTGTTTGTGCATCGGCATAACCTTGCCCGGCGGTTTTTTTAACCCACTCTACCGGGGCGGCATCGTATTTGTTACCGGCAGGGTTAATGTCTTCAAATTTATACACAAAAGCAGGGGTGGCAGGGTAGCTGTTGTGGCTGATGCTGGCCTGTGACGGTGTTATCTGTATCAGGCAGAGAGTGAGGATGGAGGCACATGTATTTGGTTTTTTCATGATTATTGGTTATAAAAAGATGATTATTAATAGTATGTTAAGTGACATATTGTCTGTAAAAATAGCATGTTTTTACGGGTTTTTACAGGGGCGGCCTACAATTCAAATAAGCCTGTATATGTAATAGTGTGCTGTCCTGAAATGAGTTTACACCTTGGAGGCTTTTTTGCTGGAACTACCATCAAAGCTACAATCAAAGCAGGCGCTATAAAATAGCTCCTGTTATTACCTAAAGCGCTCAACCTGTTTTAGCATGCGATCTTTCATCAGCATGAACAGCTGGGCGCGGATGGTCAGTTATTTGGTGGCAGGCTTTAATGATTGGCGTGTGAGTTTGTTATTTTTGTTAATAGCCTCTGCTTGAGCCATAAAACCCGTAGCCACCCAGATAAACACTAAGGGGGCAAAAATATCAGTCATGGTATTGGCCAGTCCCTGCAGGCTCTCTGCAGCAGTAAATTCCGATATTAATTGAAAGCCCTTAATTTTAACA
>JASLIR010000096.1 GCA_030152125.1 Alkanindiges sp. | reverse complement strand
TCCGGCCAGCAGGGCTATGATTTGCGCTATGTGGCAAATAATATTGTGATTGACTAATAGCAGCGTATGGTATGAAGCTTTTGCATGCCTGATCCATAAATAATAGTAGCCGCCCTTTGGGGCGGCTTTTTTATATGCCGCCTGCCTAAAAAAGCGTGATTGTTTTTAGGGGAAACTTAACAGATAGCTGCGGATTAAATAGTAGGCATTATCTATCAGGCATGATCGTATGAATTTTCTTATTAATAAGATTTACTAAAATAAAACGCCTCGGCTGTTGGTTTGTTTTTACATAATAAAGGATATGAGCAAGTTCAGTGACTTAACAAAAAAACAATAAACATTAAAATGTAAACAATTGTTATTTAAATGGAATAATGCAGATGTTTCGCAGTTTAACGGTTGAAATGTGCACTATTTCACAATATGCTGAGCGTGTTAGCTGGTTAAGAATATCTAATAATCGAAGCTCAGGTGAATATCATGAATCGTACATATAGACTGGTATGGAATGCCGCACTGCAAACGTGGGCCGTAGCGGGAGAGCTGGCCAAAGGACGTAAAAAAACCTCAGGAAAATGCATGAAGCTCAGTTTACTGCTGGCATGCAGCATAAGCACACTTAGTGCTTATGCGGTGCCGGCGGCTACTGCATTGCCAACGGGGGAGAGTGTGGCCAGTGGCAGTGCAACTTTTGATCGTACCGTAACTAATCAGCTGACTGTTAACCAGTCAACCCCTAAACTGATAACCAACTGGAACAGTTTTGACATTGGCAGTGCGGGCAGTGTTAACTTTGTTCAGCCCAATGCAGCCAGTATTGCCCTAAACCGGGTGATTACCGGCAGCCCAACCGAAATTTTTGGCCAGCTAAGCGGCAACGGGCAACTGGTGATTGTTAACCCCAACGGCATTACCTTTGGTGCGGGTAGCCAGGTTTCTGCGGCCTCGGTTGTGGCGTCATCACTGGCGATTACCGATGTAGACTTTAATGCTGATAATTTTGTGTTTACCCGGGGTATTACTGCGGGTGCCGTGGTGAATGACGGCAGCATACAGGCTAAAAATATTGCCCTGCTCAGCCCGGATATTACGAACAGTGGTAGCATTAGTTCTACTGATGGCCGGGTCGCTTTGGTAAATGCCGACCAGGTGAATGCCGGCACCCTGACTATCACCCAGCCGTCTACCATTGCCGGCGTGATTAAAAACAGTGGCAGCATACAGGCCACCATGCTGACCATTGGTAATGGCATTATTGTGCTACAGGGTGATACCAGCCAGAGCAGCAGCCATATCGATTTGTCCGGCAGCATTAATGCCGCAGTCAGCACGAATGTGACCGGAAAAACCATTAATGTGGTGAATAGTTTAAGCCTGGGCAACAATAACAACATCACCGCTGCAGACAATATTAATATTAATGCCGATGTGATTGTGGGTACTGCTGGCCCGGTTTTTACTGCGCTGAATTTGACTTACGGGATTGATGCGGGTGAGAACTACTTCCTGAACTATGGTGCCAAGGTGGACTTGCTGGGTCTGCTGCCCCTGTTTACCGTAAACGCCACTCCTTATACCGTGATTAATGATGTTAACCAGTTGCAAAATATGGCCTTAAATTTAACAGGCCGTTATGTGCTGGCGAATGATATTGATGCCACTGCAACCGTTGGCTGGAACCTGGGTCAGGGCTTTATCCCGGTCGGTAATTTAGCTTTGCCCTTTAATGGACAGATTGAGGGACTGGGGCATGCCATTAACGGCCTGACCATCAACCGCCCAGGTGCCGGTGTGGGGGACTATAGCGGCCTGTTCGGTTATGCAACCAGCCTGGTGGCACGCCATGTTGGCTTAAGTAATGCCAGTATTTCCGGTGGTCATTTTACCGGTGGCCTGGTGGGCACCGTCGGAATAGGTGGTGTTGCACCAAGCGTTTTGCAGGGTAACTGGGTCAGCGGTAACATCACCGGGGCGGATAATGTGGGTGGCCTGGCGGGACAACTGAATAACAGTTTACTGAATGGTGCTTCAGTGAATAAAAACTATGCCAACGCAGTCGTACAGGGTGTTAACAATGTGGGTGGGCTGCTTGGCGCCAGCATCATTATTAGTGCCTTTTCGCCAATGCCGGTCACTATCAGCAATAACTATGTTGCCAATAGTGTGACCGGTGCTTCCAGTGTAGGTGGCCTAATTGGTTCGAGTACGCTTAATGAACTACTGGGAAGTAGTACCATCTATAGCATCAAGGACAATTCGGTGGCAGCCAGCGTAACTGGTACTGGCAATACCGGTGGCCTGATAGGTAATAACCTGGCAACCACTAGTGCTTTTGGTTCAACCAACTTTGTCATCAGCCAGAATTATAACAGTGGCCTGGTGACTGGCCTGCTTGGTACCGGTGGTGTTGTCGGTCAAAATAATATTGGTTTTGGTTTTAGCAATGTATTCCAGAATAACTTCTGGAATACCACCACCACAGGGCAACTACTGGGTATTGGTACGAATATAGGCTTCCCGATACTTACTGGTCTTACTGGCATTACAACGGCGCAATCCGTGCAGCTGGCAACCTTTGCACCATGGGGTGCCAATATTGATGCCACTGCGGGCAGTGGCAGCACCTGGCGTATATACGATGGCTTAAGTGGCCCACTGTTACGCAGCTTCCTTAAACCTTTAACCGTGACTGCGGATGATGTGACCAAAACCTATGATGGTACCAACTTCATCAGCCCCACTTATAGTTACTCCCGGCCAACGGTGGATTTAAGCAAGATAGTGGGTACGGTGATTGCGGGTGGTAGTGCGCTGGGTGCCAGAAATGCTGGTAATTATGTGATTAACCTGTCCGGCTTGCACTCGACTGACCAGCTGGGCTATGACATTGGCTTTGCCGATGGTGCGCTGACCATCAACAAAAAACAGCTGACCATTAGTGCTACCGCCGTGAACAAGGTGTATGACGGCAGGCTGGAAGGCGGCGTTAAACCCAATGTGATTGGCCGTGTACGTGGCGACAGCATTGCGGGATTAAGCCAGTCCTTTGCCGATAAAAACGTAGGTACCGGTAAAACCCTAACGGTTGATGCCGGCTTTGTGATTCGTGATGGTAATGGTGGTAATAACTATGATGTGACCGTGCTGGATAATCACGCCGGGGTGATTACCGCAAAAGCAATCACCATCAGTACGGTAGCCAATACCAAGGTGTACGACGGTGGTGTGACTTCTGCCAATAAACCGCTGGTGACTGGCCTGGCAAGTGGAGACCGTATAACCGGCCTGTTCCAGCAGTATGCAACTAAAACTGTAGGTACCAACAAACCAATGGTGCTGAAAGCCGGTTATATATTGCAGGATGGTAACGGAGGGGCCAACTATACAGTAACCGAGCAGACCACCAATGATGGTGAGATTACCGCGCACTAAAACGCGCTGATTACTATTAATGATCAAAAAACCGCCTGGGGTTCACCCCAGGCGGTTTTTTAAATTATTGTGCTCAGCTTATAAAAAAACACGCGATTGTTTTTATACTTGATTTAAGTTTTTTCTTAAGTGGGTAATAATAGTAACTATTTAAAAAACAATAAAAAATTTATGAATATAACTTGTTTTGTGCTTAAAATGTGTGCAGTATCACGGTCATGCTTGTTGTGTTTTTAAATAATTATTAATCAGGGTTGATGAACCAAGGGGTTAATCACATGAATCGTGCCTATAAACTGGTATGGAATAGTATATCGGGCAGTTGGGTGGTTGCCAGCGAGCTGGCTAAAGGCCGCAAGAAGTCTTCAGGGATAAGTCTAAAAGTTACTGTTTTGCTGGCAAGTGTGCTCAGTGCCGGGGCAGCATTGGCAGCACCGGCCATCAATGCCTTACCAACGGGGGAAAGTGTGGTATCCGGCTCGGCCACCTTTGACCGTAGCGTGACGAATCAGCTGACCGTGAATCAGTCCGGCAGTAAGTTAATCACCAACTGGAACAGCTTTGATGTAGGCAGCAATGGCAAGGTAACGTTTGTTCAGCCGGACGCCAGCAGCATTGCGCTAAACCGGGTAACAGGTGGTAGTGCCGGCGAAATATTTGGCCAGTTAAGTGCCAATGGTCAACTGGTGCTGGTTAACCCGAATGGTATTAGCTTTGGTGCGGGCAGTCAGGTGAGTGCGGCATCCATTATTGGTTCGGTACTGGATATCAGTGATACCAACTTTAGCAACGGCACACTGCTGTTTAGCCGTGGCACAGCCACAGGCAGCAT
>JASLIR010000094.1 GCA_030152125.1 Alkanindiges sp. | reverse complement strand
GCCAGTTGCTGCTCATACAGCTTTTGTTCAATGCCAATCAGGATATCTGCTAACTGGCCATAAGCTGCTGCCCATGCGGCAATCAGTTCGGATTCCATTGGGACATTCAAAACTTCACTGATGGAGGCCAGCAGGTTTTCCCCTACAGTGGCGTAGTCTTTGGCCTGAATGTTCAGGCTCACATGCTTGTGGGTAATCATATCAATGGCTTTGGCCAGTACCGCCGGATTATCAATGTGTTCTGCATAAGCTAGTACTGCGCCCGCCAGTGCATGGGCCTGCGCGCCGCTACGCTGATGGCCCAGGTTAAATATTTCTTTTAGCTCAGGGTTATTTGTCAGCATGCGGTTGTAAAAATAGCTGGTGAGTGCCACACCATGTTCACGCAGTACAGGGATAGTGGCTTTAATCTGGTCACGATGACTATCAGTCAGCATAGGTTTGCCTCGCTTATGGCTGGGAAGTTGAAAATTAAATTCTTTAATATGTATTTAAAATACATATTAAAGGTGGTGCTTGTCAATTGAAGATGTATTTTATTTACATATTATAAATGAATAGCTGTTCGCCATCTAAAGAATGTAACTTTTAGTATCAGGATACGACTGGTTCTTTATCAAGCTTATGCTTTTTATGTTTGAAAATTAGGCTTTTATGTTGTTTGATATGAAACGTATAACAAGTAATAAATAACTGGAAAGTAAGCGTTATGATGCGTGAGTTTTTGGATTGTAATGGGGTACCACTAAGCCTAATGGAGATTAGGGGGTGTGATGCTTATGAAGGAATGCTTGAAGGAACTCCTTTCATGTGCCGTAAATGGCGATTACTTACAGGGCGTAATGCGATGAAGGAGCCAGGGATTTATGTTGAAGGTCTGGACACTCTTGAGTTAGAAATTGCATCACTGGATTATAGTGCTGAGGTTTGGCCTGCTCGTGAGAAGTGGACTGCAAGGTTACATGGATGTGATGACTGGGAGCGTAAGGTGAGATATGAGTTATGGATTATCTGGTATCAGGCGACTGTAGATCCACTGCAAGAAATATCCGCAATTATCTTTGACTTGGACTTTAAGCAGTATTGCAAGCAGATCCCTATAGCCTTGGATGATTAAGGGGCTATCAAGTTTTCGGGAAGCCGTCATTGGAAGCATGCTCACAAGCATTATTCCACATCAATACTCTCACCAATGGCATAAAAATGGCCACCCGCAATGTAGTGCAGGCTGCGCAGGGCAGGGTCGGCCTGTTCAAACTGCCAGTGCCCGTTATGGAATACCCGGCTGTCTGCCCATGCACCCAGCACTTCGCCAATAAACAGGTCATAGGTTTGCTGGTTATGTGGTTCGGCAATCACTTTACAGACCAGCCATCCGGCACAGCCTGCTACCAGCGGCACATCAAAACCATCCTGATAAAATAATTCCGCCCCTGCATGTGCCAGTTTGTCGGCATCGTCCAGCATGCTGGTATGGCCGAGGCTATGTGTCAGTTTGGCTTGTGCCGCTGTAGGAACCTGCAAGGCAAAATAGCCACTGGCTTCCACCAGTTGGCGTGTCTTGGTGTTTTTATCAATCACAATGGTAACTTTAGGCGGGGCAAAGTCCAGCGCACAGGCCCAGGCGGCACTCATCACATTCACGGTTTGCCCATGCTGGCTGGATACCAGTACCGTAGGGCCATGATTAAGCAGGCGATAGGCTTTTTCCAAAGGGACTGTTTCGACAAATTGATTTGATAAATTATCCATCACCATCTCGTACACATAAAAAAGCAGCCGCAAGGTCGGCTGCTGAATAATTCTAAAGCTTATTTACCACCAAACAGTGAACCCAGAATACCACGCATCAGGGTTTGACCTGTTCTGCCACCCACGGCACGGGCGGCACTTTTAGCAAAGGTGCCTACTATGTCCTGGGTCATTTTGGCGCGTTGCTGTGCCTTGCGCTCTTCCTCGCGCTGCTGCTCCCGCGCCAAACGTGCATCTTCCTTCTCCTGCACTTTTTGCTGCTTTTCAGCTTCTTTGGCAGCTACAGCATCGGCGGTGGCCTGTTGCTTCTGCTGTTCAATGTCTTGCACTTTCTGGGTCAGTTTTTCGTAGGCACTGTCACGGTCTACCGCTTTTTCATATACCCCAGCCACTACGCTTTGCTGAATAATGGCTTTGCGCTCATCCGCTGTAAGTGGCGGGAACTGGCTTTGTGGTGGCATCACATAGGCGCGTTCTACAATGTTTGGGCTGCCTTTATCATCCAGAAAACTGACCAGCGCCTCACCAACCGCCAGCTCCATAATGGCATCGCTAACATTTAATTCCGGATTGGCGCGGAAGGTATCAGCTGCTGAGCGAACGGCCTTCTGATCCTTGGGGGTAAAGGCACGCAGGGCATGCTGTACACGGTTACCCAGTTGCCCCAGTACTTTTTCGTTAATGTCCAGCGGGTTCTGGCTTACAAAATACACCCCCACACCTTTGGAGCGGATCAGGCGTACCACTTGTTCAATTTTATCCTGTAAGGCTTCCGGGGCATTATCAAACAGTAAATGCGCTTCATCAAAAAAGAACACCAGCTTGGGCTTTTCCGGGTCACCTACCTCGGGTAGCTTTTCAAACAGTTCGGACAGCATCCAAAGCAGAAAAGTGGCATACAGCTTGGGGTTATTCATCAGCTTGTCGGCAGACAGAATGTTGATCTGCCCCAACCCGTTGCTGTCCGTTTGCAGGAAGTCCATTAAATCCAGTGCTGGCTCGCCAAAAAACTTGTCACCACCTTGGTCGGCCAGTGCCAGCAAGTTACGCTGGATGGCACCCAGACTGGCAGGGGACAGGTTGCCATACTCCGATTTAAAACTGGCCGCATTGTCACTGACAAACTGGATCATGCTGCGCAGGTCTTTAAAATCCAGCAATAACAGGCCCTGATCATCGGCAATACGGAATACCGCAGACAGTACGCCTTCCTGGGTTTCGTTCAGGTTTAAAATGCGCGCCAGCAAAATCGGCCCCATTTCTGACACCGTGGTGCGTACCGGGTGGCCCTGTTCACCATATAAATCCCAGAAAATAGTGGGAAAGCCTTTAAATTCTGCACTACTCAAGCCCAGCAGTTGCAAGCGTTCCTCAAACTTGGGGCTGCTACTGCCTGCTTTGGCAATACCGGATAAATCGCCCTTCACATCGGCCAGGAATACTGGCACGCCAATATTGGAAAAGTTTTCAGCCAGTACTTTCAGGCTGACGGTTTTACCAGTACCGGTGGCACCGGCA
>JASLIR010000092.1 GCA_030152125.1 Alkanindiges sp. | reverse complement strand
CCCATTTTGCCGAAATTAAAGCAGCCGCAGAAACCACCACCAGAAGCGGCAAGCTGCGCGACATTGAGCAATATGCTGCCAGTAAAATGCGCTGGCTACGCTTTAACATGACCACTGGCGATGCTGCCGGGCAAAATATGGTATCCAAGGCCACGCATGCGGCCTGTCAGTGGATTCTGGCGCAACAACCACCGGGGCTGGAGCATTTTTCGCTGGCTGCCAATTTTGATACTGACAAAAAACATTCCGCAGTAAATAACCTGCACAGCCGCGGCAAGCGCGTGGTCGCAGAAATTACCATTGCGGCAGAACTGTTTAAGCCGATCATGCATTGCACGGCAGCAGATTTAGCCAAGCAGCGCGGCCTGTCCAACCTGGGTGCTTTTATTGCTGGTTCAGTCAGTAATGGCGCACACTTTGCCAATGGTATTGCGGCGGTGTTTCTGGCCTGTGGGCAGGATATTGCCAATGTGGCGGAATCCAGTGCCGGCTTTGTGTATACCGAATTAAAGGATAATGGCGACTATTATATGTCGGTCACCATTCCATCGCTGATTGTAGCCACCTATGGTGGCGGCACCGGCCTGCCTACCCAGCGTGAATGCCTGAATGCCCTGGACTGCTACGGCACAGGTAAGGCGCATAAACTGGCCGAGATTATTGCTGCCACCGTGTTGTGCGGCGAGCTATCACTGGCCTCTGCCATTGTGTCGGATGAATGGGTATCCAGCCATGATGCCTATGGGCGCAATAGGGTGTAATGCTATAGAAAACTCCTTTTTAACAAATAGGCAGGTTTCCTTTGATCAAATCCCCCGATGATGCCTTTAAGCTGCTACATCAACTGCAAGCGCCTCAACACCTGATTACCCATGTAACTTTGGTGTCTGAGGCAGCTGTCGATCTGCTTCAGTATCTGGAAACACTGAAACTTTCGGTTGATAAAAACTTTGTCCTGATTGGTATTGCTTTACACGATGTTGGAAAAATACAGTTTCAGGAAGAAATGTATGCTGCGGGTTCCCGGCATGAACAGGCAGGCCAGCAAAAGCTGCTGTCGCTTGGTGTTGATCCGGCAATCGCCCGCTGCTGCGTATCACATGGGCAATGGGAACACATGCCTTGTAGCTTGGAAGAGTTGTTAATTGCCTTAAGTGACAAGCTGTGGAAAGGCAAACGCGTGCAGGCACTGGAAGAAATGGTTATCCAGAGAGTTGTCGCTGTACTCCAGCAGGATTTTTGGGATATTTTTCCTGATCTTGATGCCTGCTTTGAACAAATTGCTGCGGAAGGTGATCAGCGTCTGGCACGTAGCACCAATTATAACGAATGACCTAATTTTATAAGCTCTATCAACCCATACACCGCCCTTTCCTGCCCCGTACGCAAAGCCCATAACTGGTTGCCAAAATCAAAATGCCACCATTCGGAAGGCATATTGCTAAAACCGTGGCTGATCATACTGTGGTACAGCAAACGGCGATTCTGCTGTGCCGGGCTTGCTGGCAGGCTTTCCAGTGCGGATGTCCAGGAGGCATCTACCGGCGCATCAAAATCCGAGCCCATATCCAGCAAGTTACCATTAGCATCGCAAATGCTCACATCCACCGAACCACCGGTTACATGCGGGCTGGGGCGTTTGGAGTTACTGCTAGGTTTGGCCACAAACTGGTTGAGTGTGTGCTGCTGCTCTTCTTCACTTAAATGCGGAAAGCGCTGCTGGATATCCAGTAAAAAAGCCTCGCGTAGGCGCTGCTGTACCGTTAAAGGCCGCCAGCCATCCAGTACCACTAGGTGCATGCCAACAGGCAAGGACTGGCTAATCTGTTCCAGCTTATGTGCGATGGATTGCCGCACATAACAGGTGGGCAGCGCATCCGGGATTCCCTGCAAAAAATACATGGGCCTGGTTTTAACGTGTTGCAGCGTTTGCGTATCAATCAAAGGCTCGTGGTTATCGGCAATGTCTATTTGCTCTAGCTGATACCACTCAAAATCGGCCTGCGGGGGAATGGGCTGCTGAAACAGGGTGCTCAATCTTTTTCTCGTTTAGATATCAGGTTGCAAAGGGTTCCTGGCTCAGTGTTTTTACCAGCGCCGCCAGTTGCTGCACTGCCTGCTCCAGTTCAGTGCTCCACGGCATGCCAAAATTCAGGCGCACATGGTTTTGCAAGCCTTGTGTGGCGGAAAACATGGCGCCGGGTGCAATGCTGATGCCCTGCTGCAAGGCCTGCCGGAATAACTCCAGCGTATTTACCTGTGGTGGCAGAGCCAGCCATAAAAAGTAGCCACCCTGCGGCTGGGCAATGCGGGTACTTTGCGGGAAATAACGCAGAATAGCCTGGCGCAACTGCTCGTGCTGCTGGCGTAACTGTTGACGTAGCTGCCTCAAATGCCGGTCATAACCGCCATGCTGCAAATAGTCATTTAAAATGGCCTGGGCAGGAATGGAAGCGGAAATGGTGGTCATCTGCTTTAAGCGTTTTACCTGCTCACTAAAACGCCCGGCACTCACCCAGCCAATACGGTAACCGGGTGCCAGGCTTTTGGAAAAGGAGCTGCAATGCATTACCCAGCCATCTGTATCATAAGCCTTAGCCGGTTTCGGCGGTGTATCGGCAAAATACAGCTCGCGGTACACATCATCTTCAATCAAAGGTACCTGATGCTCACTGAGCAAACTGACCAGTGCCTGCTTACTGGCTTCGCTTAAACTGGCGCCTGTCGGGTTCTGGAAACTGGTCATGCACCAGCAGGCCTTCACCGGATATTGCGCCAGTGCCTGCGCCAAAACCTGCAGGTCCAGCCCGGTTTCGGGATGCAGCGGAATCTCCACGGCTTTTAACTGCAGGCGCTCCAGCACCTGCAAGCTGGCATAAAAGGTCGGGCTTTCTATCGCCACATAATCACCGGGCTGGGTCACCGCCTGCAAACACAGGTTTAAGGCTTCCATGGCACCGGTGGTAATCAAAATATCATCGGCACCCAGCAATACATCACACAAGGCGTAGCGCTGGGCAATATGGCGGCGTAACTCCAGCATACCCAGTGGCATTTCGGTAATTAATGCCTGTCCATCCATAAAGCGCATGGCACTGGCGGCAGAACGCGCTAAACGCTGGGTAGGAAAAAGCTGTGGACTGGGAAATGCCGAACCAAACGGAATAATGGCACGGTCCTGCACGGAATCCAGTAGGGAAAACACCAGATCACTCACGCTGACATCGCTTAACTGTGCCTGATGGTCAGCCTGCTGGAAGGCATGCGGGGTGCCGGACTTGGCCTGCGCCAGTGCGTAATAGCCGGATTTTTCCTTGGCACGGATCAGCCCCTGACTTTCCAGCAGATAATAGGCTTTAAATACCGTGGCCGGACTCACCTGAAAGGAGGTACAGGCCTGGCGGATGGAAGGCAAGCGCTCGCCAGCCTGAATCAGGCCACTGTCCATCATCTGCGCAATATCATCTGCCAGTTTTTCGTAGCGCTTCATATCCATCCTGCGCTGAGTGAGTTCAAAGTTTCACGGCAAGCACTGCACCTTAACGGGAACGGACTTTTACCTTTTCTTTCTCTTTCTGGCGGTCCTGCTTGCTGATCTTTTCACGAATACGCTGACGCTTTAAGGGAGACAGGTAATCCACAAACAGTTTGCCGTCCAGATGATCCATTTCATGCTGGATACACACCGCCAGCAAACCATCGGCATCCACCGACTGCTGCTTGCCCTCTAGGTCGAGAAATTCAATGCGAACACGCGCCGGACGCTCCACTTTGTCAAAAACCTGTGGCACCGATAAACAGCCTTCTTCATAGGGCTGTAATTCTTCCGTCAGCGGGCTAATTTTCGGATTGATAAATACGTGTGGTTCGTTCTTTTCTTCCGATAAATCCATCACAATTAACTGGATGTGGCGATCCACCTGCGTAGCCGCCAAACCGATACCTGGCGCGGCATACATGGTTTCCAGCATGTCATTTACCAGCTGGCGAATTTCATCATTTACCTGCTCCACGGGCTTCGCTTTGGTGCGCAAGCGAGGGTCGGGAAAACTTAAAATAGGTAAAAGTGCCATACAGTCCTCATTCTGGGTAAAAGCGGCTAGACTTCATGGAAATAAACGCTTATTGTAAAGCCATCCAAGGGGGGAGCCTCTGTTTAAGCAGACATTATAGCCTATTCAGACCGCTCGGCATTAGGGATTATCATAATGAGAACTGTACTGTTCATGAATACTGCTGCTAAAAAACCAATGAAGGCCCAATCAAGGTTTCAAAATCTGTCAAGTGCTCATAAAACTTTAGCATTATCCATTGCCATGGGTCTGGGCATGATGCTACCCAGTTTTGCAAGTGCTGCAAGCCCAAACGTAAGCCCGCCTAACCTGCGTACCGATGCACCAAATGTGTATATCGTTAAAAAAGGCGATACGCTGTGGGATATTTCCAAACACTTTTTAAAAACGCCATGGCGCTGGCCGGAAATCTGGGCCAGCAACAAGCACGTTAAAAACCCGCACTGGATTTACCCGGGCGACCGCCTGTTACTCTGCCTGATCAATGGCCGTTCCGTGGTTGGCCGTGACGAAGGTGACGGCTGTGACGGTATTGCACGCCGTATGAATGATGACAGTGCATTACCAACCGTTAGACTGCAGCCACAAGTGCGCGTAGAAGCACTGAACGCAGCGGTTCCACTGGTTCCACTCAGCGCGATTGAACACTGGCTAAAACGTACCCGTATTGTTGCCTCGGAAGACGTGGCTGCAACACCTTATGTTGTTGGCAATAAAAACAGTCAGGTTGTAACCGCTGCCGGCCAAACCGTCTATGTACGTGGCAATGGCCTGCAAGTTGGTCAAAGCTATGCGGTATACCGCGAAGGCAAACCATACATTTCTGATGAAAAACCGAAAGTGAGTTTAGGCACCGAGCTGACTCAGGTAGCCAGTGGTATTGTGACTGCGGTAAATGGTGATATCGCCACGCTGGAACTGCAAAAAAGCTTTAACAGCGAAGTACGCACCAAAGACCGTGTGATCCCTGAAATTGACCAGCGCCTACCGGACATGTTCCAGCCTTCCCTGCCGGAAGAAGTGAAAGCCGGTTCACGCATCATCCGTATTCTGGACTCTGTCAGCGCAACTGGTAAGGGCGGTATTATTGCCCTCAACCGTGGCGCACTGGATGGTACCAAAGCAGGCCAGATTTTTGCCATTTACCAGCGCGGCAAACAGATTAGGGACCCTAAACTGGGCGACAAAGTTCAGTTACCGAGTGAGCGTGCCGGGATTGCCATGGTATTTAGCGCCTATGACCGCGTCAGCTATGCCTATATCCTGGAAAGTGATGTGCCTGTACATGAAAATGATGAACTGCGCTCGCCACTGGGTGAAATAGAAGACCAGTTGTAAGCGAGTCGCAATACATGGTGCTATCGCAAGACGTATATGATGAATTGGCACTGTGGTTTGTTACACAACACGCTGTGAGTGGCTATCAGTCGCTCATGGCGTTTTTTAATACAGCCAGTGATGCCTTAAAAGCCAGCCCGGCAGACTGGCAACAGCTGGGCATTCACAAAGCGCACCCGCCCAAACTGCAACAATGGCAGCAGGAAAGCCCGTTCCGCCAGCAGTTTGACCAGGCCATCAAGCAACTTAACCCGCAGGTTGACCGTATTTTACGCCTCAGCGACCCGGAGTACCCGCAGCAGCTGAAGCAGATTGACGACCCACCACCCATTTTATTTGTTCGTGGCAATGCCCAGGTTCTTACCCAGCCACAAATAGCCATGGTAGGTAGCCGCAAGCCCAGTCCGGGAGGGGCTAAAATCGCCCATCTGTTTGCACAAACCCTCAGTGAACATGGTTTCTGGATTACCAGTGGGCTGGCTCATGGTATTGATAGCGAAGCACACCGCGGTGCCCTGCAAGCCGGGCAAGGGCGTACCATTGCCGTACTGGGTACCGGTATTAACCTGTGCTACCCCTCCAGCCACCAAAGCCTCTACCAGCAGATTATTCAGGCTGGTGGCGCCATTATTTCCGAGTTTACGCCCAACGCACCTGCCAAGGACTATCACTTTCCTAAACGCAACCGGATTGTCAGCGGGTTGTCGCTGGCAACACTGGTAGTGGAAGCAGCCTTAAAAAGCGGCTCACTGATTACCGCACGCAGCGCACTGGAGCAAAATCGGCAAGTTTTTGCCATTCCTGGTCACATTTACAGTGAACAAAGCAAAGGTTGTCACCAGTTGATCCGTGAAGGTGCGTTATTGATTGATGATCCCGTACAGATTATCGAAGAACTGGATTTGCCCAAACGCTGGCAATCGCAGGTGCAATTGCTGCAAAGAGATCAAATTCCTACGCAAAATGTCAATACAACTCCTGTAAATTCAGACACTATTCCCAACCTGAATATTCCTGCGCATCTGCAAGCCACCTACCATCTACTGGACTGGGTAGGCCAAAGTCTGGATGATCTGGTTGAGCGTAGTTCCCAGGATATCCCCACACTAACCAGCCAACTGATGGAACTGGAGCTGTTCGGCTTTATTGTTCAACAGGGTGGTTTATATTTACGCTGCCGCTTATCTGACTAACAGCATCCTATCTGGCGTGCTTTTTGCTGTTAGGCCAGCGCAAATCTTTTTGTTTTCTTTCCCGTTTTTATTTTCAGGTTTTCAGCATGATTGTTTCATTAGATCAAGCCATTCAACAGCTTCAGCAAGGCGACGTGATTGCCTATCCTACAGAAGCTGTCTGGGGTCTGGGTTGTGACCCCTACAACCGTTCAGCAACAGAAAAACTACTGGACATCAAACAGCGCCAGCTGGATAAAGGGCTTATTCTGGTGGCTGCCAATATGCAGCAAGCCATGCCTTTCCTGTCTACCTTAAGCAGTGACCAGTTGCATGCCATCGAGCTATCCTGGCTGGATGCACCGGATGAGCGTGCCACCACCTGGCTGGTGCCCTTGTCGCTGCAAGTCCCCGCCTGGATTAGTGGCGGGCATGACCGTGTTGCCCTGCGGGTATCACATCACCCTATTGTGCAGGAATTGTGCCTGGGTTTTGGCGGGGTAATTGTATCTACCAGTGCCAATCCTTCCGGCCAGCCTGCCGCCACCAGCGAACTGGAAGTGCAGCAGTATTTTCCCGACATCAGCCTGGTGCAGGGCAACACCCAGCAGCACACGCAGGCCAGTAAAATTATTGATGTCATTAGTGGT
>JASLIR010000091.1 GCA_030152125.1 Alkanindiges sp. | reverse complement strand
TGCAGGATATCCAGTGGATCGGTATGAACATTTATAATCGGTAATTTAATAACAGGTAAGGACTTTAAAGACAAAGAACGCAGCGTCATTTTTTCGCTCTTAACAAATAGAGAGGTGAAGGAACTGTAGCACAACAGTATGAACATGCTAAGACTAAGACTTGTCACACTGCTTTGCAACCAAAGCCGACCAATAAAAAAGCTTGCTGTGTCTGGTACAGCAAGCTTTAAAGTGTATCCGCATTTTAATAAAGATTAAGTTTTTATCGCCTCAATCTTTGTTGCAAAACATTTGCCGGATTATTAGCGCTGCTGGGAGGCACTCTTTAATTCATCGTCATACACCGGGGTGTGTTCAATATACAATGCCGGTGCTTGTTCAGCAGTCTTTTCAGTGGCAGCCAGCCAACTAGCCAGTAAGCCCAGGGCAATACCAACACCAGTCATATAACCCTGAAAGTCATTAAAGCTGAACAGATACTGTGAGCTTGCACGTACTGCTTCCAGAAAGCTCCAGAACAGCATACCTGCCAGCATGAATGCCAACCAGCGACGATAGGGGGAAAACAAAATGATGAGGACACCCACGCTGAGCAAAGCGCCGCCTACTATCATACCTGTCGTACTGTTGATCATCACTATCTCCTGTACCCTAAGCCCAGTGCCACTGGGCAAGCCCTTTGGAATTGCGGTTGCCGGGCGCTTATCCCGCGTCACGCGGCAACCGCGTTTTTGATTGGTCTTGTATATTTAAATGTAAGCGACCAAACCCTCTTTTACGGGGCAAGCCAGACTGGACGCAGGTCACATTCCGGTTACCCATGCATGCATTATGCGTAAGAAAATGGCTTTGGGAAGTAGCGGGAAATCTTGTTGCGTCATAATTTGTCGTGCCATCCCTGTGTAATTACAGCGTTTTTAGGGGATAAGCAGGTAAAAACCAGCAACCATCGCATTTTGGCTGTCATTACAACTCATGACCGCGCCAAAAAGGCTGAAAAAACTTTTTTAGGCAATTGCTTAAAATTTGAATGATCTACTTATGTTTTAGTAACTTAGGGCTTAGTAACTGCCCGGTTTCGCGCCAGTTTGGTGCTTTGGCCTTTGCGGCAGTATGGGCTATCTATGTGCTAAAAGCTTTGCTCGCCCGCTACTGCCAGCTTATCAGGCTGGCGCTATCGGGCAGCGTATAGGGGGCGTTATTGCCTGGAAAGTACAGGCGGAAAGGCGTCGTTTAAAAGTCCTTATCGCGTACACCAAGCAGGTACAAAATGCCATCCAGGCCCACGCTGGAAATGGCCTGGTTACTTTTTTCCCGTACCAGTGGCTTGGCACGGAAGGCAATACCCAGCCCTGCGATGGACAGCATGGGCAAGTCATTGGCGCCATCACCCACTGCAATCACCTGCTGCAAACTGATGCCCTGTTGCTGCGCCAACTGGCGTAACAGCTCGGCTTTACGTGCACCATCCACCACTTGTCCTACTACTTTGCCAGTGACCAGGCCATCCTGAATATCCAGCATATTGGCATGTACTTCATCAATGCCCAGTTTCTTTTGCAGGGTTTCGGCAAAATACTGGAAGCCGCCGGATAAAATGGCGGTGCGGTAGCCTAGCGCTTTTAAGGTAGAAATCAGGCGTTCGGCCCCTTCGGTCACTGTCAGGCGCTCGGCAATTTTTGAGAGTACACTGGCATCCAGCCCTTTTAATAAGGCAACACGCGCGGCAAAGCTTTGCTTAAAGTCCAGCTCGCCCTGCATGGCCTGTTCGGTAATATGGGCCACCTGTTCACCAACCCCGGCTTCCAGTGCCAGTTCGTCAATCACTTCCTGTTCAATCAGGGTAGAGTCCATATCAAAGCACACCAGGCGGCGGTTGCGCCTAAATGCATTATCTTCCTGTACCGCAATGTCGATGGATAAGTTGGCCGACAGGCGCAGGCAATCGGCACGCAGGGTTTCTGCATCCAGTAGTTGTCCGCTCAGGCCAAATTCCACACAGGCTTTGGGTGAGGCATCCGCATCGTCCTGCTGCTCCACCGCCAGGCGGCCGGACAGCCTGCTGACGGTTTCAATGTTAAAACTGTGCTGGGAAATAATATTGGTCACCGCCTGCAGGTGTTCGGCGGTTAAATGGCGTGATAATACCGTTACAATATATTTTGTACGCCCACCTTCGTTCACCCATTGGTTATACTCCTGCGGCGTGATGGGCTTAAAGCGCACGGTCAGGCCAATATCATGCGCCAGTAGCAGGATTTCCTTCATGGCCAGCGCTGCGGCGGTGGGCTGATCGGTTGCCACAACAATGCCTAAAGTAAGCTGATTATGAATAACCGCTTGCCCTACGTCTAAAATATCCAGATTATGGCTGGCTAAAACCCCCATAAGTCGGGTAAATTGGTTGGGTTGGTCAGGGCCTAAAAAAGAGATAAGAATTATTTCACGCATTAATCGTCTCAGGCTTGAGCAGCAAGTTGGCAAGTTAGGTAGAATCATAATCGATCTGTCATTTATTTGTCTGTTTTTGCGATTGGGAACTTTCATTTGAACGCGCCACGACAAGGGCTATTTGCTAGCCTGCTGATAATCAGCTTTGCATTGCATGCGGTATTAATTATCCATGCAACCTCCAAACAGCTTAGTAATACTCGTGCCATACAGGGCGAGTTGATGACCAGGCAACTGGCAGAGGACAGTCTTGCCAACCTGATACCGGTGGATACCGTATCGCTGGCATT
Source organism: Alkanindiges sp. (assembly GCA_030152125.1). Lineage (GTDB taxonomy): Bacteria > Pseudomonadota > Gammaproteobacteria > Pseudomonadales > Moraxellaceae > JASLIR01. The sequence continues at coordinate 674 of JASLIR010000091.1, read as the reverse complement.
GCTGGCGAACCGCTATTCCTCACGCCCGGATGTGGCAGCCTTAAAAATTACCGCCAATGACGGACGCGTACTAACCACCGGTGGGGCTGCGCCTACCCGTGCCGGGGAAGTGTTCCATAAAAAAATCCTGCTGGATAAGCAGCCGGTTGGTGACATTGAGCTGACGCTGATTGAACCCAGCTTTGGCGAGATTATACGTGACCAGTGGTTACCTTTATTGCTGGCGGCGCTGATTCATATCCTGTTGTGGTTGTTATACCGGGTAATTGCCCGCCCAACCCGCAGTGAGTATCTGGCAACCCTGGCGCGCGAACGCCAGTTAAAGGAGCAGGTGTCGGCCTTAAAACTGACCGTGGAAACTGCACAAAAAAATGCCGTGATTGCCCAGGCACTGGCGCAGCAGAAAAAAGAAGGTATTGCTGGCCAGCCGGCCCCGGCTCAGCCAGCCGAGCCCTTGCCGCCACAAACGGCTGCCTATGTACTGCATATCAGTTTTGCTGACCCCAAGCAGTTGCTGGGTACGCTGAGCCCTGGTCTGGCACGTCCTTATTTTAATTTGTGCCAGACCCTGCTGGAGCAGGCCATGGAACAAACTAGGCAACAAATGCAGGTGGCGGTTGATTGCACCCTGCTGCAATCGTTTGGTGAAAACGGCGCCGTGGTTGCAGTTAACA
>JASLIR010000090.1 GCA_030152125.1 Alkanindiges sp. | reverse complement strand
TGAAGGTAGAGGAGCAAAGCTCCGGTACCAGTACCATTGCAGTGGGCTATTCGCAGGGTGGTGGTGTGACGTTCCAGTTGGGCCTCAGCCAGACCAATTTCTTTGGTACCGGTAATCAGGTAGCGATTGATCTGTCCCGTTCCGAAACGCTGAACTACTACAACCTGAACGTGCTGGACCCGTATTTTACCATTGATGGTATCAGCCGTGGCTATAACGTGTATTACCGTGAAACCAAGCTGGACAAGCTGAACGTTAGTAACTATGTGACGGACTCTCTGGGTGGCACCTTAACCTTTGGCTACCCGATCGATGAGAACCAGAGTGTAAGTGCCTCCCTGAACCTGGACCAGACTAAGGTAACCACGGGTGATCTGGTAGCGCGTGACATTGCCAATTATTTAAAGGCTAATGGTGGCAAGGTGACCGAAAGGGTTCCGGCTGGAACCAGCACACTGGGATATGACGGTAAAATTGAGGCAGAGTTTAAAACCTATAACCTGAACTTTGCCTGGGCCTTTAACACGCTGAATCGTCCGGTTTTCCCAACCAAAGGCATGTACCACCGCCTGTCTTTTGATATTGCAGTACCCGGAAGTGATATTGAGTATCAAAAACTTACATACGATACACAACTGTTTTTGCCTTTAGGTGATAAATTCGTGTTCCGTACATATGGCAAGCTGGGTTATGGTAACGACCTGCCATTCTACAAGAACTATTTTGCCGGTGGTTATGGCTCGGTACGTGGTTACAAGGAAAGTACTTTAGGCCCACGTAGTCCGTCTGTTGCGCAGGCATCGATTGTAGGGGCATGTACGGTTGATCCGAAATATTGCGGGGAGTCTGACCCTGAGTCCGTAGGTGGTAATGCTCTGGTTCAGTTTGGTGCTGAGCTGGTATTACCATTGCCGTTTAGCGGTGAGTGGACCCGCCAGATTCGTCCTGTCATATTTGTGGAGGGCGGTCAGGTTTATAATACCAATGCCAAGGATTTTGATTTTGATCAGAATGGTGGTTTGCGCTACAGTGCTGGCGTAGGTTTTACCTGGATTACCATGATTGGCCCATTGTCTCTCAGCTATGCGTATCCGCTTAATGATGAGAAGGGCGATGAAACGAAGAGCATCCAGTTTGAAATTGGACGTACCTTTTAATTTAGAGAATGTTTAAATAAGTTTTGCATTACACAAGGAGTTTTATATGCGTCATTTTTTTGCGTCGGTAGCAATTACAGCTGCTGCATTAACTGGAACTGCTGCTTATGCCAATAATGTTGCAGTTGCAGACTCTCAGGCAGCACTTTATGGATCTGCTTATGCCAAGCAGACTTTGCAAAGCCTAGAAACCAGCGTGAAGCCGCAGAAAGACCGTATTGCTGCACTGACCAAAGAAGTTAGTGCCCTGCAAAGCCGTTATGACAAAGACGGTAAGCTGATGAAGCCTGAAGAGGTGAAGGCACTGCAAACTCAGGCTCAGACCAAGATGAATGAGTACAACAGTACGATGGAAGGGCTTCAGAAGCGTTATGAAGAAACCCAGGCCAGTATCATCAAAGCCCAGTATCCTAAACTGGAAAAAATTATTGAAGATATCCGTAAAGAAGGAAATTATGACATTATTATCGAAAAGAAAAATGTCATTTGGGCGAATGAGACAGTTGATATCACCGCTAAGATCATCCAGCGTTTAGATGCTCAAAAATAATATTGGGCTAGCGTTCTATGAAACATGTTTCTTATACGCTGGGTGATATCGCCCGGCGTATAGGTGCATCTGTGGTTGGGGATGCATCTATGCTGGTTGATGGACTGGCATCTTTACAGCAGGCCAGGCCTTGTCATTTAGCTTTTCTCTCCAACCCAAAATATAAATCACAATTATTGACCACGCAGGCTGGCGCAGTCATCGTTAAGGAAGCCGATCTGGCAGAATATCAGGGCGCTGCACTGGTTGTGGCAGATCCTTATGCTGCATTTGCTGTGTTAAGCCGTTTATTTGATAAAACTCCCAAACTTGCACAGGGCATTCATCCCACTGCTGTGATTGCGGCATCGGCAAACATTGCCAGCACTGCTGCCATTGGTGCCTACGTGGTGATTGAAGACGATGTTGAAATTGCCGACGGTGTGGTGATAGAAAGCCATAGCTATATTGCCCAGGATGTAAAAATTGGTACCGATAGCTGGCTGGATAAGCATGTGGTGATTCAGCACGGTTGTTTGCTGGGCGAGCGAGTCAGGATTCATGCCAATTCGGTGATTGGTGGGGATGGCTTTGGCTTTGCGCCGCATCAGGGAGCCTGGTACCGCATTGCGCAGCTTGGGCGTGTTGTTATTCATGATGATGTGCGTATAGGTGCCAACTGTACCATTGACCGTGGTGCACTGGATGATACCGTGATTGGCCAGGGGGTGATTATTGACAACCTGGTGCAGATTGCCCATAACGTGGTGATTGGTGACCATACGGCACTTGCTGCCAAGGTGGGAGTTGCCGGAAGTACCACGATAGGGAAGCACTGCATTATTGGCGGTGCAGCGGGCATTGCCGGGCATCTTGAGATTTGTGATCAGGTGCAGTTAACC
>JASLIR010000077.1 GCA_030152125.1 Alkanindiges sp. | reverse complement strand
TACAGGCCATCCAGCACATAAGGCAAATTAGCCGGGGTGTTGCGGGTGCGCTGCTGGCCTGCTATCTGGCAGCACAATGGCGTCATGTCCGGGCAATCGGTTTCCAGCACCAGATGTTCCGCCCCCATCGTCTGTACTACTTGATGCAGGCGTTTAGCATTCGGGTTGGTTATCTGCCCGGTAATACCCAGTTTAAAACCCAGTCTGGTAAAGGCTTTGGCTTCTTCCACCCCACCACCAAAGGAATGCGCAATACCGCCATAAGGAAACTTGTGCTGCTTTAGCATGGCCAGCGCTTCGGCATGGCTGCGGCGGATATGCAGTAACACCGGTAACTGAAATTGCTTGGCCAGCTCCAGTTGGGCAGCAAAAAAGGCCTGCTGTTTGGCAAATACCTCCGGCTGCTTCATTTCTGGCGTAAAAGTATCCAGCCCGATTTCTGCCACCGCCACCACGTGCTGTGTTTTTAGAATATGTTCCAGTTGCAGCAAATGCGCCTGCGTGTGCTGCTGTATATAAAAGGGATGCAGGCCGGGTGCCAGCAGGGCCTGTGGATGTGGCTGCGGGCTGCTGTTAATTTGCTGCTGCGTGGTAATCAGCGCGTCAAAACGAGAAGCGACAAAGCCAATCAGCAACAGTGCCTCTACCCCATTGGCATGCGCCTGTTGTGCCAGCATTAAACGGTCAGCATCAAACTCCGGCACATCAAAATGGGTATGGGTGTCAATTAATGCCAGTGGATGCATGCCTGTCCTTTCAGTCAACAACAGATGTCTGGCTGGGCTATCAGCCCAGCACCCTGCGTTGTATTTACCCTGCTCGCCTTATCTGGCTTGCTGGTTTAATGGCGCGGCCTGTGGGCTATCCACGCTTAGCGCTGTGGACTGCTGCTGACTGGCCGGATCAGTCTGCACTGGCGATTTGGTATCATTACAGCCGGTTAGCAATATCACCAACAAACCGATAGCGATACCACCCAGAAAAAAATTCCTGCCCATCATACATCTCCTTTTCCCGTTGCAACCATGCCGGAAGGAACAGCTTTATTATGCGCCTAAATGCTTAGGGGCTGTTGACACTTCATATGCGGACTGCGTTGTCAGCTAAAATTGATTCAAACAAGGCGTGAAATGCAGCCAATGGCGAGCCCTTGGCAAATTTCACAACGACGTTTGAGAAAATTTTAGCCACAACCTGAGCAAGGTCAAAGCACTGCTTTGACTGCAGCGCAAGGCGCAGCGAGGGACAGGGAAGTTTTTTGCCGCCGCATCGTTATTCATTGCTCCTTTAGAACCACTAAATATCGCAATTCATGCCTTGCATCGTCTAAAAAACTTCCACTGTCGCAACCTCATTTGAATTGTCAACAGCCCCTATTATATGCCTAAGTATTCGGCGCGAATAATGCCTTTTAGTTGCTGGTAAGGAATGGTAAATACCGGCGCCTGATCACCTGTATGTTGCGGATGGTACTCAGGATAGGTAAAACGCAGCCCTTCCTTGGCCAGCATAAAGTTATTCAGTAACAGGTTGCTGGCAGCAAGGTTCTGGTGCGCTGTCTGCATGGCCTGTTGCAGCAATTTTTCCAGCTTGCCACGCTGGCCTTTTTGTACTACTTCATCCAGTGTCAGCGCGCGCTGCCCGTTTACATCCAGCACATAAAAGCTGGCTTTCTGCACTTCCTGCCCACCGGGTTGATCCGGATACTGCCGCCAGGAAATCAGGAACAGGCCCAGTTGCCCCATCACCCCCAGAAAATCCACATTCGCACTGACCGAATGCTTGAACAGGGGTTTACCCTGCGCATCCATACCATTATTCAGTGAATCTGCCAGTGCCTGAAAACCTTGCGGGCTATAGCTTTTACCAGCAGCATCCGTCAGTTGGTAATGTTGTAAAATCTGTTTATCAATAAATTGGTTTAGCCAGGGGTTATTGCTTTCAATGTGTTCAATATTGGCATGCGGACAAATGCCACGCACACAATCCGGCATTATAATGTCCGGCTGGCTCCAGGTTACCGCCAGCTCCACCGGCTTGCCCATCACTGCCGGTGTACCAGATACTTTCTGGTATTCCTGCTCCACTGCTGCATCATCACTTTCCGGCTGATGCATCACCAGTAAGGCCATCATCAGACTACCAGCAAACAGCAATGCTGCCCCCGCATGCTGCCTACGCCACTTCACCATATAAACCTTCTAGCACTTACAATTCACTGTACAAAACGGCCCGGTCAAGCCCAAAGCCATACGCAGGGAATCATAACCAGTCTGGCTATTTTTAGCATAGAAAATACAGCGAATAATGCACAACTGCTGAAAATTTATCTGCCTTTTTTTCTGGCAAGCACTTAAGGCAAATATGCTGGCTTGATAATGCCTTTTAACTGGCTATAAGGCACACTTAATTCCGGCATGCCATACGCATAGGCGGCCATTTCATACTCCTGATACAGGAAGGTCAGGCCATTCTGGTCAAAGCTATAGTTTTCAGTCAGTTTATAGGGCCAGTCCTGCTCATACTCTTTCAGGTCAGAATCCGGCGAGTTCTTTTTCACCCAATTACCATACGCCTGATGCACCAGGGCATCCAGCTTGGGCCGTTGTCCCTGAATTAAAATATCATCCAGCGTTAACTGCTTTTCGCGGTCCACATCCAGCACGTAGTAGTTAATACTTTCCACCCCGTGTGCAGCGCCATGCGAATAGGATGCAGAGGATTTGCTAAACAAGGCCAGCCGGTTATAAACCCCAAAAAAACTGATACCAACTGATTCAGTAAAATAGGGCTGTGCTTCATCATCATCCGAGGTGGCAAAGGCAACCACTGTGTCAGCTACTTCCTGAAAGTTGCGTGGAATAACCACCTTGCCATTTGCCTCATGCTGGTAAACCTTAAAAATTTGCGTGTCCAGAAAGCCATTCACCCAGTCATTACTGGTCACCAGATGGCTTAAGCTGACTTCAGGGCATTGCCCGGCATGGCATTCCGGCAATTTAATTTCAGGAAATTCTTCACGTACAATCAGGCGCAAAGGCTTTAAGGCAGCAGGCTGGGCTTGGGCTTGCTGCTCCGTATCCGGCCCGGTTACTTTTTTCTCGCAGCCACCCAGCATTAGAGTGAGGGCAACCACCAGCCCCGGCAGACTGCTTAAAGGATAATTTTTCATATATTTTTTCTCATATTAAACCTGAACCGCTTACTCTCTTTCCCTGCACTTCCTATTGTTCAAAGTTCCTATTTATTAAACTTTTTATCAGGCAGTCACTAATCTTTTAAATACTTGTCTTTTACGATGCCCTTTAACTGGCCAAATGGCACAGTAAACACCGCAGCCCCCTGGGTTAAAGAGCCCAGTTCCTGTGCGTTGTATAAAAACTCGATGCCATCCTTGTTAAAGCTGAAGTTACCGGTCACAGTAAACGGGTTATCCCGCTCATACTCCTGCATGTTAACAGTGGCATTATCTTTTTGTACCCAGGCTTTAAACTGCACAAATAACAAGTCATACAGCGCCTGCTGCTTGCCGGGAACCAGCAGGTCATCCAGCGTCAGTTGCCGTTTACCAGCCAGATCCAGCACATAATAACGCTTGTTTTCCAGTGGTTGTGCCGCACCCTGATAATAGGAAAAACGGCTGATCATAAACATGCCCAGATTCTTGTACATGCCTAAAAACACGGTATCCAGTTTTTCGCTAAAGTTGGCACTGGCCGGGTCATTCGGTTTAATTTGCGCCAGCCAGCCATTCACCAGCTGTTGCGGGTCTTTGGGGTGCACCTGTTTGCCATTAACTAAAATGCTGTATTGCGCCAGAATCTGTTCATCCAGCAGTTTGTTCACCCAGTCCACATTGGTCACGGCATGGCTAATGCTAATTTGCGGACATGGCTGCTGCTTGCTGTCACACGCTGGCAGCACATAGGCAGCCGGGGTTTCGCTAACTACCAGGCGTCTGGAGGATTCGGTGGACTGAATAGCCACAGCCTGCTGCTCACCCAGCTTGCCAGTGCCATCCTTGTCTTTGGGTGCTGGTTCACAGCCAGCCAGCAATGCACTACCACCCAGCAACAAGGCCATGCCCAGCCGCCCGGTTTTTACCGCCTGTTTAACACGAAGCACCATGCACACCTTTCCTTGTTATATTTAAAAAACCTTTAAAAAAAAACTTCTGGCCTACTTAGCTGCCCCAGCCACGCCAGCCACACCTACGCTTGGGTTAGCCAAGTATTCCGGTTTGATAATGCCGTTTAACTTGCCATAAGGCACAGTAAATTCCGGCATGCCTACCACATAAGGGCCAATCTCATATTGCCCGTACTGAAAATTCAAGCCATCTTTGGCAAAGCTGAAATTATCAGTCAGGCCAAACTTCCACACCCGTTCATACTCAGCCACATCGGCATTGGCATCGCTGGACTTTACCCAGGCCACAAAGTCGGGATACAACACTGCATACAGTGCTTTTTTTTGCCCTTTGATCACCACATCATCCAACTTTAGCTGTTTTTTCTGGCTAATATCCAGCACGTAATAACTGCTAATGGCACTGCCATGCGCACCGCCACTAAAGTATTCACCACTAACCTTAAACTGTGCCAAGGCCCCGCGCTGGCCCAAAAACTCCGGGCTTACATGCATCACATAAGGAATGGCACCACCACGCAACCTGGCATCCTCCCTGGACATCTGCACAAAATCATCCACCATGGCCTGCAGGCTGCTGCCTTCGGGGGCCGGTTCACCAAGCCCGCTACTAAACTGCACCACCTGCTGGTCTAAAAACTTGTTCAGCCAGGGGTTATTGGTTTCAATACGCTTAATCTCAATATCGGTACAGTTATCGCCCTTACAGGGTGCCAGCCGGTAATGGGCTGGCTGCACACTAGCACTAATAGCCTGCACGGGAATTGTTTCAGGCTGCACCGGCAGGCTCACCGCAGGGGCTACTGTTGCTGCCACTACAGTCGGCTGGCTTTTTTTGGCTGCATCTTCCTGTACCGCATCATCCTGTTTTTTCTGGCAGGCAGTTATTGCCACTGCACTACCCAGCACCACAAGCAGACACGCTATTTTTTTCCAGTGCATCAATCAACTACCACACTATTTTGCCCTATAATGAGCAAGTGTAAGCAAAACCCTGCCGAATGCCTAAAGTTTTATGTTGTTGTTCTAGCAACTTATGTAACGCCTGATGCATCTTCCCGGAAGGCTTGTATTACCGTCTGACAAGGCATGCCCGTTAACGCAAAATAAATGCTATATCGCATAAAAAATTAACTGCATCGCCCAACACAATAGAACCACTTTAGAGGAAGCACATCAATAATGATTACAGCCAATAACGCCCCCAGCAAATTTTGTTTTGCCTGTGGACAGCAAATAGATAGCCGGGCAGAAATTTGCCCCAAATGCGGGGTAAGGCAACATGATGCGGTAATAACAGGCAAAAAGAACCGTGTGCTTGCTGCTTTACTGGCTTTCTTTTTAGGCTGGTTTGGAGCCCACAAGTTTTATCTGGGCAGAATAGGCCAGGGTATCCTGTATCTGATTTTTTGCTGGACTGCCATTCCGGCATTGATTGCTTTCGTTGAGTTTATTATTTATCTGGTGACTTCAGATGAAGAGTTTGCCAAGAAGTATGGTTAAGCTATTGACCTGACAGCGTATCTTTTTGTGTGGATGCAGGCGGGTTGTTATTCGCCTGCATCATATGCCCAGCACGTGGCAATGGCCTTGCTGTACTGCGTGGCATGCACAGGGCAATCAGGCCAACCACGGCCAGTTTAAATAACCTCACTGGTTTTGCCATCCTCGTTTCTCCTAGGTTAAAACCTTGCCCAAGCAAGCACCCAATCCAGCAGCATGGCAGCCATAACAAAGCCAGCCAGCGCTAATAACAGATTAACCAGCGCCTTCCACACCGCATACTGATTGACCTCAGCCAGGGTAATAACCAGTAAAACAGCAGACCACAGCATAAGCAGTAAATTAATAAAGGCAAACACTGCAAACATCAACAATAAGCCTGGTTGCTCAACAAGATTGGCCCGAAAATCGGTTAGCGTCGCATAGAGCACATAGGCCACCGTCGCTAAAGATGATAAGCCACCCCATATAACCGGAATGCCGCTAAATGCAACTGCAAGCTGTACAGACTTAAAACCAGCCTGCCCTTTTAAGCCAAACCACTGATTCGTTTTAAGCAGCAAAAATACCAGAAGATAAAAAGCCAATAGCTGCCACGGTAAGACAACCAGCATATGCAACACGTCATCGCCAGACAATGAACTTTCCATTGCATAAAGTGAAACGCTCTGTAGCCAGCCAGCAAAGCCGCTTAAAACCACCAGTAATATCACTAGCCGGAATGGATAAACCACCAGTGCCTCCTGCACCACCTGCCTTGGCCGTAGCCACATGGCAAACCACGGCTTTAAAGGCTTTACCGCATAGTCAGGCTGCTCACTCATAGTTTATCTCTTTCATTTATTATTTAAATGATTCAGCTTGCCGCCACTGTTTTGGCGTCACCCCCGCCCAGCGCTTAAAAGCATGGCTAAACGGGCTTTGCTCGGCATAACCCAGCAAAACCGCCACATCCGCCAGGCTTAAACGTTTATCAACCAGATAGGACTTTGCCAGTTCAAAGCGGGTTTGCTCCAGCAGGTAGCGAAAATTAATGCCCTGCTCCGCCAGCCGCCGGTGCAAGGTGCGGCTGGATAAATGCAGGTCAGCCGCCACCTGTGGCAAGGTTGGCTCTGCCCCCTGCAACCGCGCCACAATGCTGCGGCGTATGCTGGACACCAGCACATCATCATCCATTGCCGGCAGTTTTGCCAGCAGCAAGTCGGCCTGCTGCTCCAGCACCGCACGCAGGCTGGCATCCGGTTGTGCAGTTGGCTGGGATAACAACGCCGGGTCGGCCCGTACCCAGCTGGTTTCTTGGCCGAAAAACAGCGGACAGCGTAAATAATCCGACAACACCTGTATATCATCCGGCGCCGCACATACAAAGCCCACTGCCAGTGGCCGCAACGCTACGCCACTCAGGGTACTGGCAAACTGTACTACAGAGGCCAGTGCAAATACTTCTTCATGGTAATGTGGCTTGTGCCGGTCTACCTGCCAGCTGGCCAGAAGGCTCTCGCCTTCCTGCACCACATTCAGTTGCTGCAAGCTAAAAAATAATGGCAAATAACGCTGTAAACGCAGCGCCACATGCAGCAGGTTTTCGCAGTGGTGCAGCAAATAGCCCATCACCCCAAAGCGCGCCGGGGTGACTGTTTGCGCCAGATGCAGGCCCAGGTTACTGTCATCCAGCAAAGCCGCTGCCATATCCAGCTTTTGCCGCCATTCTGCCATGGGCACATGGCTACGGCCTTCGGTTTTCCATTGCAGGGCCTGACCATGCTGCAACAGGTAATCCTTCAACCAGCGCAGGTAATACACCGATACGTGGGGCGTAGGGTTCATGCGGCATTCATCCCTGAAAAAATGGC
>JASLIR010000051.1 GCA_030152125.1 Alkanindiges sp. | reverse complement strand
CTACATCGTCTGTAGCAGCAAATCAGGACGCGCATTTTACATCATCCAGACCGCTTGTCAACTACTTTCGTTATCTTCGTTCGCTTTATTTATCCAGCAACCTTAGCCGCTAAAACCACAAAACCAATCTTACAAGTAACTACTTCATCAACTAACTCAGCTTTACCATCTCTGGTAACTTGCTGTTTATCAACAATTTCTTGTTAACCAACAGCGCCGCCGTGGTGCGCATTATAGAGAAACCTGAAAGCGATGCAAGCCTTTTTTAATAAATAAATCACGTATGCCTAATTAACAGGCAAAACTATATACCTTCGTCGTATAAATGATCGATTCTGGCTAATTTAACCGGTTTTAGGCTGTGTTCTAGCTGAAAGCCTTCTTTTTAAAGGCGGGTATAAGCGGATTAATAGCAGTACAAGCAAAATCAGCCCATAAGGCCAGCTATCGTATAAGCCTACTTTTTTCAGCCAGGTCATATGAATCACCGCCAGCACCCCAATCACATAAACCAGACGGTGCAGCTTGACCCAGTTACGCTTTAAGGCTTTCTTCCAGCCCTGTGTCGACGTGATTGCCAAAGGGATATACAGCATCAGGGCAATGGCCCCCACAACAATATACGGCCGCTGCACCAGCTCGCTGCCGATTCTGGAAAAATCCAGTTGCAGCAGGAACACGCTGTACACCACAAAATGCACAGTCGCATAAAAGAAGGCATATAAACCGGTCATACGGCGCAAGTGAATCCACCACGCCTGCCCCGTCACAATCCGCAAGGGGGTAATTGCCAGCGCCAGCAGAATACTACGGATAGCCCATAACCCGGACTGATCCACCAGCGCCTTGGCAGGATCAGCCCCCAGATGCTGTGGCGCCAATACCGCCTGATAGCTCATCCAGGCAAAAGGCAGCAGCAACAATACAAACCAGACTATCTTGATATGCTTCATCAACGACTTTTGCATGCCTGCTACCTTTCTCAATTCACTACTGTTTAATCTGGCCGGTTGTTTTAATCATTTAATAGAACTTGCTTAAGTCCATGCCTTTATAGAGGCTGGCTACCTCACTGGCATAGCCATTAAACATCAGGGTATCTTTCCAGTTGGGGTTAAACAGACTGTTGGGTAAACGGCGCTCGCGTGCCTGGCTCCAGCGTGGGTGATCCACCTGCGGATTTACATTGGCATAAAAGCCATATTCATTGGGAGCAAGGCCAAGCCAGGTAGTTACCGGCGCTTTGTCGGTAAAGGTAATCCGTACAATCGACTTAATGGACTTAAAGCCATACTTCCACGGCACAATCAGCCTGAAAGGTGCGCCGTTCTGGTCCGGCAAGCTACGCCCGTATAAGCCTACGGTCATTAAAGTCAGCGGATGCAACGCTTCGTCCATACGCAAGCCCTCAACATAAGGCCAGTCCAGGTCATAGCTTTTCTGGTTGGGTAACTGCTTGGGGTCTAACAGTGTGGTGAACTTGATAAAGCGGGCATTATTCTTTGGCTGAAAGCGTTTGATTAAACTGGCCAGCGGAAAACCCAGCCACGGCACGACCATTGACCATGCCTCTACACAGCGAAAACGGTAAATCCTGTCCTCCAGGGCATAAGGTGCCAGAATATCTTCCAGATGATAGTTACCCGGCTTATCACATAAGCCGTCTACACTCAGCTGCCACGGCGTTACCTTAATAGTACCTGCATTGGCAGAGGGGTCGCCTTTACCGGTTCCAAACTCATAAAAATTATTGTATGTAGTCGCAGCCTCATACGGGGTGAGTATTTCTTTGGTGGGATTACTACTGGCCAGCACCCGGCCGGCAATTTTCTTGCGCATATAAGCAGCGGCATCCGGCCGTTCAGCCGCAGCGGCATACACCGGGGCCGCATGCGCCGGAATGCCGTAGGCACTGGCCGCTGCACCCACTGCCGTCATTTGCAAAAAACGCCGGCGATTTAAATAGGCCGACTCGGATGTCAGCTCACTGGGTAAAGGATCAGAATAATTGCGTATTTTTATAATCATGGCAGACCGCCTGCTTTGGCAATAAGGGCAATAACTCTTTATAGGTTATTTATATGCCGAAAGCAGGAGCAATCTGTTGTTTATCAGTAATGTTTAGGGAGATAACCTTAATGTGTAGCTACAGCAGGCGAGCGCCCGGTTACCGTGGTAACAATACCGGAAACCGCATACACCAGTGCTACCGTCAAAATACCTATTGGTAAATTATAAGTTACCGCCACCAGAATCAGTACAATCGGCAACATAAATACGAAGGGTACCCGCTTTTTATCCAGCTGTTTAAAGCTGAAGTATTTGACATTACTGATCATCAGTAAACCGACAATGGCGGACAGTACTGCATAAAAAATTTGGTAATGAAGGGCATTGATATCAAAAAAGGCCGGGTTATCAATACCCACCCATACTGCACTGATCAACAGGATTGCTGCCAGCGGGCTGGGCAAACCTATAAAATAACGCTTGTCCACACTGCCAATCTGCACGTTAAAGCGCGCCAGACGGAACGCGGCACAAGCGGTAAAAATGAATGCACAGGCCAGGCCGATGCGGTTTAAGGGTTCCAGCGCCCAGCTATAAATCAGCATGGCTGGCGCCACCCCAAACGACAGCATATCGGACAGCGAATCAAACTGCTCACCAAAGGCACTTTGCGCACCGGTCCAGCGTGCCACGCGACCATCCAGCCCATCAAACAGCGCAGCCAGGAAAATGGCATAAATCGCATTGGTAAAATGGTTATTGCTACTGGCGATCACGGAATAAAAGCCCGAAAGCAGGGCCGCCGTGGTAATCAGGTTAGGCCATAAATAAATGCCCTTGCTTTTAATCTTTTTACCTTCGTGCGTGTGCTCTTCTTCCACAATCTCGAAAGTTAAGCCAGCATGGTCATCATCCACAGATTTCAGGGAATCCTGATCCGGGTTTAAAGGCGCGGTCATAATTGCTCCTAGTACAGCAATATCTTTAATTTATTTGTTGCCTGTTATCAACCGTTATACCGTTTGATGCACACAAAAACTAGCACAACAACTTTAAAGTACGGTTAACAACAGACTGTTTTATTCACCCACCAGCCAGCGCACAGTGGCATGTCCGGCATGGTCCAGCATACGCATGTGTGGCAATAACCATTGTAAAATTGCCTCAGCCTGGTCGGCAAACTGCCACGGCGGGTTAATCACCAGCAAGCCACAACCGTTTAAGCCTACCGGGGTATCATCCGGCCACACACATAATTCGCAAATGAGCTGACGGCGAATACCACTCTTCATCATTTTCTTTTCAAAGCGCTCAATCATTTCGCGGTCTTTAATCGGATACCACACGGCAAACACCCCGGTTGACCATTTTTTATGTGCAGCAGTCAGCAACTCAACCAGTTGTGGAAAATCCTTGCGCTCCAGCTCATAAGGCGGGTCTATCATCACCAGGCCACGCTTTTCTTTTGGTGGAATCACTGCCATCAGGCCTTCATAGGCATCCCGCTCATGCACACCCACGCGATTATCACGAATATTGGAGCGCAATTCCTCAAACACCACGGAATGCAGCTCGAACAGAGTGCCCTGATCAATCGGGCGAATCTGTTTGGTGGCCAGCCATGGCGAACCGGGATACCAGCCATTGCCCTGCTGCTCACGCAATTGCTTTACCAGTTCCAGATAACGCTTAACAGCCGGTGGCGCACTGGCAAGGCTGGGCGCATTCAGTTGAACCAGGCGATGAATACCACTCAAATACTCACCCGACTTTTGTGCAGGTGCACGCGACAAGTCATAAATACCAGCACCCGCATGGGTATCAATATAACGATAAGGCTTATCTTTGCTATTCAGGCGATCAAGCAGTTCCAGCATCAGCACATGCTTCATGACATCTGCAAAATTGCCGGCGTGAAAATGGTGGCGATAATTCATAACATTAAACTAAAAAATATTGGCGATATAGTAGCATGAACTGGCCTGCACTGCGTCATGCTGCTGAGCAGATCGCCCTGGCAGTGCCATTTAACCGGTTTAGGCAGTTTTATCACACGCACTTAATACCACCTGATGAATAAAGCGCAGTTTTTCCAGAACCGGCTGCGACAAGGCAAAGGGATAGGCATCTGCCAGCCCCATGCTGCGATTCAGTGCATTTAGCACATAGGTTAAG
>JASLIR010000031.1 GCA_030152125.1 Alkanindiges sp. | reverse complement strand
CTCCTGAAACACCACCGCAATATCGGCACCACGCACACGACGCAGTGCGGCTTCAGATTTTTCCAGCAGGTTTTCACCCTGAAACAGAATACGCCCGCTTAGGCGTGCGCTTTGTACCAGACGCAAAATCGACAGTGCCGTCACGGTTTTACCGGAGCCGGATTCACCGACCAAGGCCACCCGTTCACCGGCACGCAACTCCAGGTTGATACCGTGCACCACACGCTTGCGGCCAAAACTGATGCTGAGATTTTCCAGTTGTAAAAGCGGCACACCTTTTTCGATGCCATCTTGTTCACTGCCATCTTTTTCATAGGTGTTTGTTTCTGACTCGGTCATTGCATCTTTACTCAACATTTTTCAGATGGCCTGGGTGTGTGCCTTTTGCGCAAGCAGCTCAGCTTCAGCTTCTGCATCCGCTGCGTCAGGCAGTTCATCATCAGAAAAAACCGTAGCACCACGAATATCCAGCGCATTACGCAACGCTTCACCCATAAAGGTCAGCAACAGCAGGGTGACGACCAGCACGCTGAAGGAAAACAGCGAAATCCACCACGCATCCAGATTGGATTTTCCCTGCTGCAACAACTGGCCAAGTCTGGGTGCCGGCGAGCTTAAGCCAATGCATAGAAAATCAATGCTGGCCAGTGCCATAATCGCGCCGCTCATGCGAAACGGCAGGAAGGTAATCACCGGGGTCAGTGAGTTGGGCAAAATATGCCGCCAGATGATTTGTGCATGTGACAGCCCCATGGCATGTGCCGCTTTCACATAATCCTGTTGCCGGTTACGTAAAAATTCCGCACGCACATATTCAGACAGGTAAATCCAGCCAAACAACGACAATAATAAAAACAGCAGCAACATGGTCGGCTTGAAGATCGACACAAAAATAATCAGCAGGTAAAGCTCCGGCATGGAACCCCAGATTTCAATCAGGCGCTGGGTAAACAAATCCACCCTGCCCGCGAAATAGCCCTGAATGGCCCCAAAGAAAATGCCTAGCACGGTACCAACCAGCGTCAGGCCCAGGCCAAAAGTCACCGACACGCGAAAGCCGTACAGCAGGCGGGCAAAAATGTCGTAGCCGGACACATCGGTACCCAGCCAGTTTTCATGCGAGGGCGGCCCCGGATAATGATCCGCAGTGGAAAAATAATTCAGCGTGTTGTAATAGTAAGGATTCGGTGGCGCGATGATGAGATCAGCGCGCTTCTCAATCAATGCCTTCACATGCGGATCGTTGTAATCGGCGTTAATCGGCAAATCGCCGCCAAACACCGTTTCGGGATAATCCTTGAACAGTGGAAAATACCACTGATCCTTCGCATGAATGGCAATGGGTTTGTCATTGGAAATGAATTCACCCGCCAGGCTTAAACCATACAGCGCCAGAAAAATAATCAGGCTCCAGTAACCCAGACGGTTACGCTTGAAGCGCCGCCACAAGTGACGGCCTGGCGACACTGAAGGTAATGCCGTGGTATTTTTTGCTGCCACACCCTGCGGGTTATTCGCCAGGTTCTCCGCCCCATCCGCTGGTGAAAATGCCGTCGTCATTGTATTTCTCCGTTCATTTTTCCTTTCACTTCTCGAGGCCGTCGAACTTGATGCGCGGATCAACCAGCACATAGGCAATATCGCCAATCAACTTGGTCAGCAAGCCAATCAGCGTGAAAAAATACAGTGTGCCGAGAATGACCGGATAATCGCGTGAGTTGATGGATTCATAGGAAAGCAGCCCCAAACCATCGAGT
Organism: Alkanindiges sp.; assembly: GCA_030152125.1. Taxonomy (GTDB): domain Bacteria; phylum Pseudomonadota; class Gammaproteobacteria; order Pseudomonadales; family Moraxellaceae; genus JASLIR01. Next base: position 5,227 of record JASLIR010000031.1, on the reverse strand, counting down.
GAGAACAGGGTTTCAATCAACAGGCTGCCGGTAAAAAAGGCCGCGATGAACGTACCGGGGAATCCAGTCACCAAAGGCAACAGCGCATTGCGAAAAATATGCTTCCATAGTACCTGCCGCTCCGACAGTCCTTTGGCACGCGCAGTCAGCACATAGCGGCGGCTGATTTCTTCCAGAAACGCGTTTTTGGTGAACAGGGTTTTTAAGGCAAAGGTGCTCACCACCGATGCCGTGACCGGCAAAGTGACATGCCAGAGATAGTCGCCAATTTTTGCTGACCAGCTTAAGTCATGCCAGTTATCCGACACCAGGCCGCGCAGCGGGAAAATATCCCAGAACGACCCGCCGCCAAATAAAACAATCAGTCCCACCCCCAGCACAAAGCCCGGCACGGCATAACCGGTAAGAATGATCAGGCTGCTCACCAGGTCAAACCGTGTTCCGTTGCGCACGGCTTTGGCCACACCCAGCGGTACCGAAATCAGGTAAGTGAGCACAAAAGTCCAGATGCCGAGTGAAACCGACACCGGCAATTTTTCCTTGACTAACTCCCACACACTTTCATTGCGGAAATAACTGTCGCCCAAATCAAATTGCAGGAAGTTTTTCAGCATCAGCGTATAGCGTTGCCACAAGGGCTGATCAAAGCCGTATTGGGCAGTAAGCTGGTCAACCTGTTTACTGTCAATGCCAAGGCGGCCGCTGTAATTCCAGCTACCACCCGCCGCCACGGTGCCGTTGACACTGCCACTGGCACTGTCGATTTGCGCCAGCGCGCTTTCCACCGGTCCGCCCGGCACAAACTGCGTCACCAGAAAAGTGACGGTAAGAACGCCGAGCAAGGTTGGCACCATCAGCGAGAGGCGTTTAAGCAAATAAATCCACATGCGCTATCAGGCTCGCTTCAATTTGGAAACAGAAGAAGTATTGGGATTTTCAGGACGTATCAGCCCCAGATTTTCACGGTAGGTCTTGCCGGTGTATTCGGTACGGAACAAGCCACGGCGCTGCAACTCCGGCACTACCAAACGGGTAAAGTCCTCAAAGCCTTGTGGCAGATAAGGCGGCACCACGTTAAAACCGTCGGCACCGCGCTCAACAAACCATTGTTCAATGGTGTCCGCCACGGTTTTTACCGAACCGACTGCCTGCAAATGGCCACGCGCCACGCGGAAGCGCAAAATCAGCTGGCGGATGGTCAGGTTCTCGCGGCGGGCCAGATCCAGTTGTTGCTGGAAGCGCCCGCGGCCATTTTCACCCGCCTGGTAAGGCAGGTCTGGCAATGGCTCATCCAGTGGATAATTGGACAGGTCAAAGCCACCAAATTCGAAGCCACTGAGGTCAACCAGATTTTGTAGCTCATTAAATTTGTCCTGTGCTTCCTGATCGGACTCGGCAACCACCACCGACAAACCGGGGGTAATTTTCAGTTGGTCTTCATGACGGCCATATTTGGCCATGCGGCCTTTTACATCCCGGTAGAATTCCTGCGCCACGGCCAGAGAGGTAGCGGAGCAATAGCTCATTTCGGCATACTGGGCACAGAACTCGCGGCCCAGGTCGGAATTGCCTGCCTGCACCAGCACCGGATAGCCCTGGAGGGGACGCGGGAAATCCAGCAAGCCTTCCGAAGAAACAAACTCGCCGTGGAAATCGACCGGATGCGCATGCACCGGGTCATAAAATATCCCGGCCTGACGGTCTGGATGATCAAAGGCATCATCGTCATAACTGTCCCATAGTTGCTTGGTCAGCTTGACGTATTCCGCTGCCCGCTCATAACGCTCGCCATGCGCGCGGTTATCCACCAGTCCAAAGTTTCTGGCGGTATGGTCGGAATAGGAGGACACAATGTTCCAGCCGGCACGCCCACCACTGATATGATCCAGCGAGGTGAATTTGCGCGCAATGCCATACGGTTGTTCATAATTGACGTTGACGGTTGCAACCAGCCCAATATGCTTGGTATGGGTGGCAATCGCTGACAATAAGGTAAACGGCTCAAACTGGTAACTCATGCCACTGCGGCCAGTCTGTGGCGTGATTTCGCCGGAGCGGCCAATAAAATCAGCAACAAAGAAGGTATCAAATTTGGCCTGCTCGGCCAGTTTCGCAGCATTGATCCACCAGTTCAGGTCAGGCCGCCCGTTACCGGTTGAACTGGGATGACGCCAGGCCGCCAGATGGTGACCAAAACGCTGAAAAAAGACATTAAGCACCAGTCGCCGATTTTTGCCGCTCACAATATTTCTCTCAAAAAAAGTTGCTCTCAAAAGAAAGCTGCTCGCAGGAAAAGCTGCTTTCTAAAAATTCCGTATAAAAGCTGAAGGCCGGACACTAGCCCGGCCCTGCTGGATGACTTATGCAGGCTCTGCCACAGGCGCGGCCTGTACCAGATCCTGCTGCAGGTATACACCGTTATAGTCTTTGGATTTTTCCAGTAGTCCGGTACGTTTCCACTGTAATTCCAGTGCGCCAGGGGTATACACCTTGGCACCGCCAAGCTGCTCGGCAATGGCCTGGAAACGCGCACCTTCTTCAACAAACAGAATCAGTTCAGCCGTCTTGAGAATGCCTTTACCCCAGAAATTCACCCCGCCGTTGGATTCCAGTAAGGCAGGGACCGGTGCCAGCTCAGGATGCTGGTCAAGGCGTTCGCCAATGATGTCGAGCACACTGCGGGTACGGTCAAGATGGTTGGGAATTTCGCGCGCCAGCAAATGGCGTGCTGCAGCCACATACAGGATAGGGAAACTTTTATGCGCCAGTGACCATGCGGAAAGCCATGCGGTATGCACATGAATGGCGGTGTCTGCATTTAAACGTGTTTCTTGCAGAATGGAGTTTGGCGCTTCAGCAAAGCTGCTCAGGCTTACTTTAGGGCTCTGGTCACGCGCTAATCCACCCGGGAAACGGATGTGCAGCAGGTGATCTGTCTCTGCAATGCGATGCGTTATATGAAAGGTCAGGCTGGCTGACAGCGTGCCGTTTTGACGCAGGGTTTCAAAGGCATGAACTGCATCGGATTTAGCTTGTTCGATATAAGCCAGCAATTCGGCTTCGGAAAATTGGACGGACATAATGTTCCCCTGAAAATTGTTAGATACTTAAATAGGTAAATACATGGTTAAATGGTGGAATCCACACATACGGAATGGCGGCTCTGGCAGCAGTCACCCCTTTGCATTAGGCAGCGCTGCTATTAGCTTCTGCCTGCTCGGCAGCAAAGCGCTTTTCTGCTTCGGCCAGTGGGCCAGCATCAATCCAGTCGCGCACATCAAAGTCCTGTTGCAGGTAGCCCCAGTCACGCAGGAAGTTTTTCTGGGTTTGCAGGCCATCAACATATTCAGGCGTCAGCTTTGGCGTGAAAGACAGGTGAACATTACTGCCATGTGAAGCCAGTACTTCATCCGTTGTACCACCACCGTCTTCCGGTGCCAGCAGGGACAATACTTCCTGCGGGTTTTGCGCAGCCCATGCCGCAGTGCGCAACAACACGGTCAAATAACGCACCACAACTTCAGGGTGCTTATTTAAAAAAGCACGATCAACCGTCACCGGACGTGGTGTGCCGTTATTGACGCGCAGTAAAGGGTCTTGCAGGGTATTGATGTTAATCACTTCATGGAAACGCGGGTCACGCGCGGTACGTACACCACGGGCAAACCGGATAAATACTGCATCGACAGTGCCGTTTTCCAGTGCTTCCAGGGTGACATCGCGGCGGCTTGCCTCACTGGGAATACGGCGTGGGCCGTCCTGTACGTCATAGCTGGGTGCATCAATATCCACAAAAATCGCATCTTCCGCAGTTAGCCCGGCCTGCCCCAGCGCAGTTACAAAACCATGCTGTGCCGCACCGCGCTGAAAGTCGATCACTGCATTTTTATGTAATGGAATGCCAAGGCGCTTACCCTTTAAGTCAGCAACTGTTTTAATAGTGCTATCTGCAAGGGTCAGCACGCCCTGATATTCGTCCAGCCAGGTAATACCCACCACCACGGTATCCTGACCACTGCCTCTGGCCCAGATTGGCGGAATGTTGCCACCTTCACGGAACATGCCGGTTTGCTTATGGTGATAATGCGAATTGCGCACATCCAGACTGTCAGAGTCACGCAAGGACAGCAGCTCGGTACCCGGCTGGGCAAACTCGGCTTGCAGCCAGTCTTTCCGAATGGCCAGTGCAGATGCCGTAGCAGCACCGCAACGGGTGTAATAAAGTTTTACCGGTTCATTATTTGGTGTATTTGCAGACATGGCTCAATCCTGTTGAGATTGTTACTGGGAATGCGGCTAAGGGAGCAAGGGCCATGCCAGCCGAAAAAAACCGGACGATTGGCAATTCTTATGTCAACGTTAAAAATATAAGCATATGTTTTTATTTGATTAGTTTTATAAAAAACATACTTTAGCGAATTTTGACAGCTGTCCGGCAGATTGTTAGCCATGCAGCGCTGGCAGCAAAAAAACAAACAATTGTGCTGCGCAAAAACCAGCTACCCTGCAAACCTTCCTAAAAACTATCTGCAACCGCTGATGCAAAGCGGCCTGACAATGCCGTGGCACGCCAACCTTATAAAGCCTTATAAAACACAGTGTCACAGAAACATAAGCAGTACGGTCGCTGCTTCCAATGCAACAAACAGCTGTACAGTTTTCACCAGACTGCTGACCTGCACCCTGCCCGCCCCAGCTACATGCCTGAGGCTTATTTAGAATTAATTAACTGTATTTTATAATTTTTTTCACAAAAATAACAATTTGGCACAAGTTCTGCTCTGCCTCCCGCACTTGCCATATGTTGGCGTTATTGCTGTTTTTAATTTTTGGGATGCATTTTATGAACATACGCAAGCGGCCACTGGCTATTGCAATTGGGCATGCCTTTGGCGTGCTAAACGGGGCGGGCTTATTATTACTGGCAGCACAAACTGCATTTGCTGACCCTGCTGCAACAGCGCAGCAGATTAACAGCACAGCAGATACCAGCAGCCAGGTTGCTGGCACAGTCAACTCAACCACCGCACAGGCTGACAGCGACATTGGTCCGGTACAGCAACTGGATGCCGTGGTGGTTACCGCACAGCGCCGGGAAGAAAAAATTCAGAACGTCGCTGCAACCGTTACCGCCATCAGCGGCAACACCATTACCGACACCGGCAGCGGCAGCTCTGCCTCCAACGTACTGACCCGTTTTGTACCCGGCGCTTCGGCAGCCTCCCCC
>JASLIR010000014.1 GCA_030152125.1 Alkanindiges sp. | reverse complement strand
ACATAAAACAGGATTGGCATTTCTAGCAGATTGATCAGGTTGCGGTTAATGATACAGAGCTCGACTGGCACGTTGGCAGATTCCCCTAGTCTGAAATCAGCAGGGGCTACCTGTTGTTTGAATAGTGCCTTACAGCGGCGGAATGCCAGCAGTAACAGGATGATAAAAGTCCATGCTGCCAGGGCAATGACCGGAAAGAGGATGGCTGTTTGGTTCATAATTACCTGTCTGTTAATATTTGATTCTGTATTTTAAATTTATGGTTTGCTTGCTGACGGTTTATACTGTTATACGAATCAATAGGCTGGCCTCACGCACCAGCCTACAAAATGTATAAGCCACTAACCCGTGATATTACCTTTCCCTGCAATTGGTATTTTGCCCAAAGCTGAAACAGTTAAATTCCATCTTGCGGTTATTATTAAGGCCAAAGCTTGGCACCGTGTAAGGCACTTGCCCCATGTTATTGGCCATGTTGCTGGTCGCTTGTGCGCGCTGGTAATAACTGTTGGCCACGCTATTGCTGGCACTGGATATGGCACCTAGCGTTGCCAGCCAGTCTTCCTCGGCGCGTCGTGCATTGTTTTGCGCCTGCTGGGCTGCAATTTGCTGCTGTATGGCAGACTGCTTGGCCTGTTCCAGCCGCTGCAGCTTTTGCTGGTTGATATAGGCAATGCCCTGGTCAATCTGGATTTGGAACAGGCTTAACGATTTGTTTGGCGAACAAATTGCGTAGAAGGTGTCTTTATCAATGCCAGTAACCGGCTTGGAGGTACAGGCGCTATTAATGTACTGATCCACTTTTTTACTGGCTAGGTTAAACCTGTTGACAGCATCCTGATGTCGTTTGGCAAAATCATTTTGCAAATATCCCAGCTTTTCCCCAATAAACTGCTTCATGCTTGCAGGCGGGTTGGCAAGCGTAGAAGGTGAGGTGCTTAAGTCAGCAAACTGTTTGCTGCCATTTTGGCCGGACTGAAAGCCATACAGTTCCTTGTTATCAAGTTTGATGTACATGTCTTCCTTGATAACAGGATCATCCTGATAGTTTCGATAGGTGATATTTAAACCACCGGCACTATGATAGATGCTGGCATGCATGTTGCGGGTGGCGACCATCAGGTTACGGTACTTTTCCTTATTCTTGTGGTCCTCAAAGACGATACTATTCATCACGGCATTATCAACGTCCAGGCCACGTTCAATGGTAATCCGTTCGTCAGTATCTTTAGCCAGGTGGCCTAAAATAAAAACTTTCTGGTTTTTATAAAATTCATAATAATATTGTGGGTTGGTTCTACCCCCGGCATATTCCCCAATAGATTCTACATAGGTGTTTTTACCAATTGTAAATTCCCGCCCCAGTCCATAGGCGTATCCATCCCTGCATTCACCATCCCAAAAAAATGCCACGCTGGGGTCTTTAATTTTAAAGCCAGGGCTTACCCAGATTTTACAGTCTTTTTGCTGGGTATCTTCCCAGTTTGCCTGTGTTTCTGCCGGTGCAGAGGTGCTTATCAGGTTCTTCTTGCTCAGGTCATAATCCAGATAGGCCTGAAACTCACTGGCGGGAATTTCCCTGATTTTGGACTGCTGGTGCGGTCCTGTGGCGGCGCAGGCTGTTAAAAAGACTCCCGCAATGGGTGCAATAAAAAGCTTCATGTCAAACCTGTGATTTATAAGTAAATTTAAATGAGATATCTATATGCGGTATTATAATTAAAATTTACTGTTTTTTAAGTGCATTGTTGCGTCAATTCAGACGAAAGGTAACCTGTTGTCTTATATATGGATTCAGGGTCGGAGGTGCGTCAGTAGCCCGGCGCACCTCCTAGCCATCAAGTTATCTATCAAACCATTTTCATAAACAGTGCAATCAGCTTGCGGGTACGTTCGCTATAGGGTGGAAAGAACATGGTAGCCAGCATAATGCGGTTGCGTACCACTGCACGCGCATGCGAAAAGGCCAGGAAGCCATGATGCCCATGCGCACTGCCAATACCGGAGTTATTCACCCCGCCAAAGGGCAGGTTGCCATGCAGGAACTGTACAACCGAGTGGTTAATACAGGCACCACCGGACGTGGTTTGCTGCATCACTTTTGCAATATTGCTTTGCGTACGGCTCCATACATACAGCGCCAGTGGCTTGGGTGCGGCATTAATGCGCTCAATCACGCTGTCCAGGTTATTAAAGCTGATAATGGGCAGCAACGGGCCAAAAATTTCTTCCTGCATAATCTGCGCATCTTCGGCAATGTTATCCAGCAGGGTGGGTGCAATATAGCGCTCGCTAATGCGCACATCACCACCACTGATGATATTGGCGCCGCGGTGCACGGCATCATCCAGCAGGTGTTTCAGGCGTGCCACATGGCGGCCATTGCTCACCCGTGCCAGGTGCGGGCTGTCAAACTTGTCGCTGCCCTTGCCGTAGGTGCTGTCCAGAATCTGTTTGCATTCCTGTACAAAGGCATCTTTTACCTTTTCGTGCACATAAATGTGGTCGGGTGCAATACAGGTTTGCCCGTCATTGGTGAACTTGGCCCACAGGGTGTTTTGTGCTGCCAGTTTCAGGTCGGCCGTTTCATCAATAATGGTGGGGGACTTGCCACCCAGTTCCAGCGTTACACTGGTCAGGTGTTTGGCGGCGGCGGTCATCACCACCTTGCCAATGGCAGGTGAACCGGTAAAGAAAATATGGTCAAACGGTAAATCCAGCAGGGCCTGCGATACATCAGCCTCACCTTCAAACAGCGCCACTTCATCTTCACGGAATACCTCGCGGATGATTTTTGCCAGCACGGCAGAGGCGTGCGGGGTGATTTCTGATGGCTTGATGATGGCGGTATTCCCTGCGGCAATGGCAGATATCAACGGCCCCAGGGTCAGGGTAAAGGGATAGTTCCATGGCGAGATAATCAGCGCGCGGCCTTTCGGCTCAAACTGGATATAACCCTGGGTGCCAAACATCATGCGTGATGGCCATACTTTTTTCGGTTTCATCCAGCGTTTCAGGCTGCGGATGGCATCGTTAGCCTCGGCAATCACGGTCAGGATTTCGGTCAGTTCGACTTCGGTTGCCGGTTTGGCAAAGTCGTTAAAACCGGCCTGAATCATGTCCTGCTGGTGTGCCTGTACGGCGGCTTTCAGTTGTTTGATTTTTTCAATGCGCTGTGCGGCGGTGGACTGGCGCAGGGCAAGTGCGGTGCTGGCCTGATGCTCAAACACACGCTGGATGTCGGCAACCTGTGTGGTTGCTGCAGAGATGGAACTGTTCATGGCACAACCCTCCGTGTGCTGCAATAAATACCGGTACCTTAAAGGCACCGGATAACGCTTGGCATGTATCTTCTTACCAGGTATCTTTAATCAGGTCGGCTATTTTTTCGGCAAACATAATAGCCGGAGCATTGGTATTACCACCAATCAGGGTGGGCATAATGGAGGCATCCACCACACGCAGCCCTTCAATACCGTGTACTTTCAGCTGCGGGTCCACCACGGCCATATCATCTATACCCATTTTACAGGTGCCAACCGGATGGTACACCGTGTCGGTACGCGCACGCAGGGTGGTACGGATATCGTCATCGGTTTTTACATTGGCTGTAAACATGTCTTTGGTGATAAATTGTGCGATGGAAGGCGCTTTCATCAGGCGCTCTGTCATCTTGTAGCCCGCAACCATGTCTTCTACGTCCCGCTGGTCGTTAAAGAAGTTAGGGTCAATAACCGGTGCGCTGTCCGGGTTACTGTCTTTCAGGCTAACGCTGCCCACACTGCGCGGGCGTAACAGGCACACATGGCAGGATAATCCATAGCCAGGGTGCAGTGTGCGCGCATGGTCATCCACCAGTGCAATTACAAAGTGCAGCTGGATATTGGGCACTGGCAGGCTGGGGTCGGTTTTCAGGAAAGCGCCGCCTTCGGCAAAGTTGGAGCTGATCATGCCACGGCGGGTTTTACGGTATTTGAAAATATCCTTGATCAGCTGGAAGCTGGCCGACAGGGAAATACCCAGCAGTGCAGTATGTTTGGCCTTGTAGCCAAAAATAAAGTCCGGGTGATCCTGCAGGTTTTTACCGACACCCGGTAGGTGATGAACCACCGGAATGTTGTGGCGCTGTAATTCGCTGCTATCACCCACACCGGATAGCATTAAAATCTGTGGTGATTGGAAAGCGCCAGCACTTAAAATCACTTCGCGTCTGGCTTTAACCTGAAAAATCTGGCCATTCTTTTTATATTCCACACCAACGGCACGTTTGCCTTCAAACAGGATGCGCTGTACTTTGGCGCCGGTTTCAATGTTTAGGTTGGGGCGCTTTAAATGCGGTAGCAAATAGGCACGGTAGGCGCTGCAACGTTCACCATTAATCTGGGTGGTCTGGTAAATGCCTACACCTTCCTGTTCGGCACCATTAAAGTCATTATTAATGGGGTAGCCTACATGCTTTGCAGCATCTAGGTAATATTGCTGGAACGGGTTGTCGGTTTGCAGGTTGCTTACATGCAATGGTCCTGTAGTGCCATGCAAGTCATTGCTGATGTGATGGTTCTGCTCGGATTTTTTAAAGTAGGGCAGCACATCCTTAAAGGACCAGCCGGTATTACCCAGGGCGGCCCAGTGGTCATAATCGCTCTGGTGACCACGAATATACACCATGGCATTAATGGCAGAAGAACCGCCCAGCACCTTGCCGCGTGGCTGGTAGCCTTTGCGGCCATTCAGGCCTTTTTGCGGGATGGTTTCAAAGGCCCAGTTATTGATTTTTTTTGGCACCATCAGTACCACGGCAGCCGGGGTATTGATAATCCAGCTATTCCCGTCACCGCCTGCTTCCAGCAGCAATACCGACTTATGATCGGCTTCCGATAGCCGGCTGGCCATCACGCAGCCGCTGGAACCACCACCAATGACAATATAATCCACTTGTTGCATGAGACGATCCTTTCCCCAGTTTCAGTTTTTATTGGCACTTATCGAATATTAGCACTTATCGAAAATTCATATCAGGCCGTGACAGCGCGCAGCTCATGTGTCAGCAAGCCTTTTGCTATTGCACAGTATTGGCGAATGAGTGCTTTAAAGCAAGGCATGATGCCCGCTAGCAGGCTGTTTAACCATATCTTTTTGTGCCAATCTTGTGGCCGCACCAGCACAGCCGTGTGTGCTGGTTTGATTGCTTGCTATCTTAGCTGTGCAGCGTACTGCTGGCAGTCAGATCCAGCACTTTTGCCCAGTCCTGCTTAATCAGGTCGGCAGCTTTTTCCCCAATCATAATGGCGGCTGCATTGGTATTACCACCAATCATGCTGGGCATGACAGAGGCATCCACCACCCGCAGCCCTTCAATACCATGCACTTTCAGGCTGGCATCTACAACGGCCATGTCATCCACGCCCATTTTACAGGTGCCAACCACATGGTACAGGGTATCCACACGCTGGCGCAGTAACTGGCGAATGTCATCATCAGTTTTAACGTGTGAACTGAATACATCCTGGGTGATAAAGCTGGCCAGTGCAGGCGCGCTCATCAGCCGTTGTGCGGCCTTGTAGCCATCCACCATCTGCTGCATGTCTTCTTCATGCGCAAAATAGTTCAGGTCTATCACTGGCGGGCTATCGGGGTTATTGTCCTGCAGGCTCACGCTACCGGCACTTTTAGGCCGCAACAGGCATACGTGGCAGGAAATGCCATGGCCGTAATGGAAGGCACGCGCATGGTCATCCACCAGCCCCAGTGCAAAAATCAGCTGAATGTTTGGCTGTTTAAAGGCAGGGTCGGTTTTAACAAACACGCCACCTTCTGCCAGGTTGGAGCTGATCAGGCCACGGCGGGTTTTGCGGTAATGCAGAATATCCTTGGCCAGTTTAAACAGGCCGGTTACCGATACCCCAAACAGGTCACGGCTGCTGGATTTATAACCCAGAATCAGGTCGGCATGATCCTGCAGGTTTTTGCCCACACCGGGCAGGTGTTGCACGACGGGAATCTGGTGCTGCGCTAATTCAGCCTTGTCACCAATGCCGGATAGCATCAGCACTTGTGGCGACTGCAGGGTACCCGCACTGAGGATCACTTCACGGCGGGCATATACCACATGCACCTGGCCATCCTTCTTGTATTGCACGCCAACCGCACGCTTACCTTCAAAAATAATGCGCTGCACCATGGCCCCGGTTTCAATATGCAGGTTGCTGCGGTTCAGGTTGGGCTTCAGGTAGGCATGGTAGGCGCTACAGCGCTGGCCGTTGTTCTGGGTGGCCTGATACAGGCCTGCACCTTCCTGGTCGGCACCATTAAAGTCAGCACTGGCTTTAAAACCGGCCTGCTGTGCTGCATCCAGAAAACGCTGCTGGAAGGGGTTGTCGGATTGCGGGCGGCTAACATGCAGCGGGCCATTCTGGCCATGCCATTCATCATTAAAATTGTGGTTGTGCTCGGCCTTTTTAAAGTAGGGCAGCACCTCCTGATACAACCATCCTTTATTGCCCAGGGTGGCCCAATGGTCATAGTCGTCTTTATGCCCACGAATATACACCATGGCATTAATGGCGGAAGAACCACCCAGTACCTTGCCACGCGGCTGGTAGCCAATACGGCCATTCAGTGCTGGTTGCGGAATGGTATTAAATGCCCAGTTGTTAATCTTGTTGGGGGACATCAGCACAAAGGCCAGTGGTGTATTTACAATCCAGCTGTCGCCATTACCACCTGCTTCCAGCACTAAAACGGAAGCATCCGGTAACTCACTTAAACGGCCAGCAACGGCACAGCCACTGGAGCCCCCGCCAATGACGATATAGTCCATTTGTTGCATTTATTCTGTTCCACAGATTTATTTAACCGTGCTAACAATATTATGTATTGATGACTAATTAAAGTATTATCTGTGCTTTTCGTGTGTAAAAAATTCACAAAATATAAAAAAATACACCCGTCTTAAAAGAAGCGGGTGTATTTGTGGATAACTGACCAATTGGTCAGATAATTTTTATTGATTACCGAGGTGTTGCGTCAAAATAGCCTGGGTTTCATCGCTCTGGTAAAAATCGGCCAGTTGCAGGCGAATAAGCTGGTCCAGCACTTGATGCTCATTTAGCACCTGAATCAAACGCGGGCTAAAACGGTAGGCATCATTCAGCAGGTGTTGTCTGGTAATGCCAACTTCATCCAGCATGGTGGCTACCGGATAATCACCATACACTTCAAAAAACACGTCAATGCCGGTTTCGATCAGGTGTTGCAGGTAGTCGGTTTTGCGCAGGTGTTTCCACTGCTCGTATATCAGTACAAAAAACTCTTCAATGTCCAGCGCATCCACACCGGTCAGCAACTGGTCAAAGGGTAAATCCTTGATGCTGTACCACACCTGCATGGCAATGTCTTTAAGTTCGCTGCTGTCCAGGGTCAGCAGGTGACCACTTTGCGCCTGTACAAAAGTGGCAATACGCTGTTCGGCCCGTTCCAGCAGTTTTTCTTCCTGCTGTGCCAGTACGCCCAGCAATTTGCTGGACAGTTTGCCGGAAATGGAATTGTTCAAGCGGTTGCCATAAGACAACCATTCGGTAGGGGCTTGCAGGATTTCCGGCAACTGCTTTTTAATCAGGCTGGCAGCCACCTGTACAATCACGTCATGTGCGGTCTGGCTTTGCTGGATGGCATCAATAATGCGCAGGCGCACTTCTTCCAGTTCCAGTATCTTGTCAATCCATTGTTCAATCTGGCTTTGCTGGATAATCTGGCTAAGGGTAGGCGCACGGGTGCTCATTTCGGTGTAAATGCGCTGTGCCATTTGCCCAATCAGTTCCAGCATACCGCTGCCCAGGTTCAGGTCAAACGCATATACACGCACCACTTCCTTAACGCTTTCTACCTTTACCACTTCATTCAGCTGAATGTGATCTGCCTGTTGCAGGGCAAAGTCGATCAGCTTTTCCACATGCGCAGTGGAGTCGGTCAGGCGTTGCCGGATAAAGCGGATATGCGCCTCAAGCAACTGTTCGCTTAATTGTTCAATGGCGGGGTTGCTTGAGGTTGTCATACGATTAGTCTCCTGCGGACCAGCCATTGACCAATGGATAACGGCGTTCACGGCCAAAGGCACGTGCGCTGATACGTGGGCCGATGGCAGCCTGGCGGCGCTTGTATTCGCTACGGTCTACCAGTTTTAGTACATGGTTGACCACTTGTGGGTCAAAGCCCTTGGCAATCAGTGCGCTCTGGCTTAAATCCTGCTCAATATAACCATGCAGGATGGCATCCAGCAGGTCGTACGGCGGCAGGGAGTCCTGATCGGCCTGGTTAGGACGCAGTTCGGCAGAAGGCGGGCGGGTAATCACACGCTCCGGGATAACCGGGCTTTCCTGCAGGCTGTTGCGGTAGCGTGCCAGGTCAAACACCTGGGTTTTGTATACATCTTTCAGCACATCAAAACCACCAGCCATATCACCATACAGTGTGGCATAACCTACCGCCATTTCCGACTTGTTGCCGGTGGTGAGTACCAGATGGCCAAACTTGTTGGAAAGCGCCATCAGCAGGGTGCCACGGGCACGGGCCTGCAGGTTTTCTTCGGTGGTGCCAGCCTCGCTGTTGCCAAAGAAAGGCGACAGGGTATGGCTAAAGCTGTCTACGATATGATGGATTTCTGCCACGTGATAGCCCACGTTCAGGCGCTGTGCCTGTGCTGCAGCATCTTCCAGGCTAATCTGTGCCGTGTACTTGTACGGCATCATCACCGCATTTACCCGTTCCGGCCCCAGTGCATCCACTGCAATGGCCAGGGTCAGTGCGGAGTCAATGCCACCGGATAAGCCCAGCACCACACCGGGAAAGCCGGAGCGGTTAACATAGTCACGCACACCGACTACCAGTGCATGATAAGTTTCTGCCAGTGCCGAGTATTCCGGCGCTGCAGCTTGCGGTACAAACTGCTGCTGTTCCAGCGCATACTGCACAAACAGTAATTGTTCGCTAAAGCGCACAGCCTCGGCGGCGATGCTGCCATCCTTATTCATGGTCAGGGAACCACCGTCAAATACCAGGTCATCCTGGCCACCTACGGTATTTACATAGGCAATGGGCATCTGGTTTTCGGTGGCCTGGGTGTGTAGCAACTGCTTGCGCTGCTGGTGCTTGCCGGTTTCAAACGGAGAAGCATTGAGTACCAGTGCCAGGTTGGCGCCCAGCTTTTTCAGCTGGCTAATCGGTTTTTTATCCCAGATATCTTCGCAAATCAGCAGGCCAACTTTCTGGCCCTTAATGTCCAGCAGCACATGCTGGCTACCGGCAGCAAAGTAACGGCGTTCATCAAATACACCATAATTCGGTAATATCTGTTTGTGGTACACGCCCAGAATATTGCCATCGCGCAATACGGCAGCTGCGTTGTAGCATACCTGCTCTTCAGGGTTTACCTGGGGAAAGCCCAGAACAATGGTAATACCCTGAACCTGCTTAATTAGCTCAATGGCACTGTCCACCCGTGGTTTAAGGCTAGGGCGCAGCAGCAGGTCTTCCGGCGGGTAGCCAGTCAGGGAAAGCTCTGGAAACGCGATGACATCAGCGCCGTTCTGTTTGGCCTGTTCCGCCAGTTGAACCATTTGGGTGGCATTAGCCAGCATATCGCCTACGCGTGGGGAAAATTGCGCCAAAGCGAAAGTTAACACGCTCATAAATATCGACTTCCTGTTATCCCCTAAATTAAACACACGGGGTATGTGTTTCACACCAGCTTAGCCAACAACTGCAATATAGGAATTAGGAAAGTGCAGCGTGACTACTTTTTTTAGTGTAAAAATGAATGAATGGACGCATTGTACTTGATTTAAGCCTTAACAAAGAAGGATTAAACAACAATGTTTTATTTAAAAGTGGCCGTAAACAGCATCGCCTCAAAAATTGTCCCAGTGTTAAATTGGGGTTAAGAATGCCTGTTAATGTTTCAGGGCGCAAGATGTTGGTGATAGCCGCCAGCATAAGCCGATGAAATAACATAACAGTTGCTTGTGAAGTGAGCATGAAGAACAGGTTTTTTAGTGGAAAATAACATGACACAACAAAAAAATGTCTGGCAGCAACTGGGGCGGGTAAGTCGCTCACGCGTGCTAACGGATGATGAAAAAATACTGGTACGTTCGGTGTTTGGTACGCATATTGATTTGGCCTTGCCCAGAATCTGTGTGAGTGGCTGGATCATGCATGGTTATGCCATGAGCCCCAACGGCAACATTTATTTTAACCATACTGATTTTCGTGAGGATTTTTCCAGGACCAGCCTGGGTACACAGGCCTGGTTTATACACGAAATGACCCATGTATGGCAGGTACAGCAGGGTATAAAAGTGGTGCGCCGGGCGGTGATTGACCGCCGTTACCAGTATGTATTGCAAGCGGGCAAGCAGTTTTTACAGTACGGGGTGGAACAGCAGGCGCAGATGGTACAGGACTATTTTTTGCGTCGTGCATTGGGGCAGGAGTGCCAGTCTTTAGCCGATTGCCTACCGTTTGTCGGCAGTCAGTAAGTGTAGGTATTATTAAGTAACGAGCTGTATTGATTTGTTATTGTTTAAGAATCATAATCATAAAACCAGTGAATATCTGTACCTAGTAGATGCTTTCTGGAAAGTGTGGGTGTTGTAAGCGATGAGTCTGGTGAGAACTGCTTAAGGATGGTGGTTTAAAAAGCGTGACTTTTCGCTGGCAGCAGGATGTGGCATTGCCAGAATAATGATTTTGGTAGTTTGCATGCATGTGCTGTTAATCCGGCTGTATTGAGCCGGCTTTTGATTTTTTCTAATTTTAAGTGATTTTTTTATAGGGATATGATGAAAAATCTTTTAGTGAGCGCCCGGGCGCATGCGCTTTTTAAACCAGTTGCGCAAATTTCTGCTGTCATTTTATTCTCTCTGATGCATAGTGCCACGGCACATGCCCAAAACGTATGTGTGTTTGATATTGGTGGCAACAATGGCGACAGTTATCGCCTGATGCAGGATTATGTATTATCCGCCAAAAAGTGGAATGTCAGCATGACGCTGAACGCCTATACCAATGAAGAACAGGCCATTGAGGATTTTAAAAGTAATAAGTGTCAGGGCGTGGTAGCCACTGCCTTTACCACCCGGCAACTGAATAACTTTACTGGATCAATTGCGGCCATTGGTGCCGTGCCCAGTAATGCCATTGCACGTAATGTGCTGGCTTTAATGAGCAGCCCCAAACTGGCAACCGATATGCTGGAAGGTGATTATGAAGCTGCAGGCATTATGCCTTTGGGGCTGGTTTATCTGGCCAATCATGATCGCCGTAACGATACCCTGGCCAAGATTGGCGGCAATAAAATTGGTGTATTGCCGATAGACCCGGTGCAAAAGCGTATGGCTGCCAAAGTGGGCTTAACGCCGGTTAATATCAGTTATCAAAATGCAGGTGCCCTGTTTGCAGCCAGAAAGTTTGACTTGCTGCCTCTGCCGGCAGTTGCCTTTAGTCCTTTTGAGGTATACCGCAGTGTGGGCGATAAAGGCGGCATTGCCAGATTTCCCATTGCGTTTATTACCAATAACCTGATTATTAATAAAACTGAATTTCCGGAAGGTTTTGGGCAGTCCAGTCGCGTCTGGTTTAATGCCCAGTCCTCTCGCTTAATGACCAATATTTCCCGGGCGGAGTCTTCCGTGCCTGTAAAAGCGTGGTATGAGATTAGTGCGGAAGAGAAGGTGGGTTACCTGCGTTTGCTGCGGCAAATGCGTATCGAGTTTGTACAAAATAAAACCTATAACCCGAAAATGCTTAACCTGCTGAAAAAACTGCGTTGCCAGCAGGATGCCGGCAGTTACGAGTGCGTTTTAAAGGATGAATAGCAGCAAGGGTAAAAGGGTATATAGCCTGCCTGCGACTTTTTATGGGCAGGCAGGCTCAGGTTTAATTGAGCTGGTCAGCAAAATAATGTTTTAGCTTGCCCAGCTTGGGTGGAATGGCAAAGTTGCAGTAGCCCTGTGTCGGGTTTTTGGCATAAAAGTTCTGGTGGTATTCTTCCGCCGGATAAAACGGCACACTGGGGCTAAGCTCGGTAACCACCGGGATGCCAGCCTGTTTTAGCTGCTCAATTTTCTGTTGTGCCACCTGTTGCTGTTCGGCGTTCTGGTAATAAATGACCGAGCGGTACTGGGTGCCAACATCATTGCCCTGCCGGTTTAAGGTTGTAGGGTCGTGCGTAGCAAAAAAGATATCCAGAATCGTCTCAAAGCTGATTTGCCCGGCATCATAATCAAGCTGAATCACCTCGGCATGGCCGCTTGCACCGCTGCATACCTGCTCATAATTAGGGTTGGGGCGGGCACCGCCAGCGTAGCCGCTGCTTACCTGCTTAATACCACGTACCTGCTGAAAAACAGCCTCGGTACACCAGAAACAGCCACCGCCAATAATCGCTTTTTCAGTCATTTTTCGTTACTAGCCCTTTGTTTTAAAAGACACATATCCTCGCATACACCGCAACCACCGTTACCGGTTTTGGCTGTTCACCCTAAAATTTACCAACAGAATAGCCTGGTTTTTGAGGTGCAGGATGGCCAGCACCACCGCGCAAGGTATCCAGACTATAATTTGGACTTCGAAGGATGGCACTGTCAAGGAGTCTTTCCGTATTCGTATCGCAAGGAAAGATTTCAAAGGTCAGCGGCATAGGGTTTTAAGGCTTAGGTTTTTTAAGAGGATGTCAGTCTTGCTCAACGTGATGCAGCATTCTCCAAAGGCCTGGATACTCTGAAATAATCCCAAAGTCTGTGGTCTTCAGTATGGCGCGATAGTCATGTAGGGGCGAGGCATAATCGTATGTGTGTGGGACAATACAGGCGTATTCCTGATAGAGTTTTTTCACCTTCCAGTCTTCGGTATCCAGCCACAAGGCGACAGAGGTAGCAGCTTCCGATGCTTTCAGGTTCAAACGCCGTAATGCATTTGTGTTGCTGGCTGGTGTGAAACCAAGGTCTATATCCATTAAACCGTCAAGAGAGGCGTCATGATGTCCATTGATGAACCAACGCTTACAGCCTTCCTGGATGATACTCAACTCTATATTTTTTGCTCCGAACCAGCCCTTTACCAAGGCCATGGTACTGCACCAGCTATCGTCACAAGCCAAACGATAGTAAAGACTGGCTACATCGTTCTGATGGCAAAAAAGGGCTGAGCCTTCAATGCTCCAGCCATCAGGGACTTTGCTGATCCGGCATGCATCTTGCCCATTCTTGTCCAGGCATGTCCATAGAATTGAGTGCATGAATCCATCCCGTTATTGAATATTAACCATGGGCCAACGATGAAGGCTTATGCCATCAGGTCTTAATTTCCTTTCCTGCATGTAATCAGGAAGAAAGGGAAGTTCTCGCGAACATCTGTAACCTCAAATAACCCGCTATCACCAAATTCGGCCTGAATGGATTCCCGGTCATAAAAAAACATGTTTACACCGCTAAAAATTTCATAGCAGTCGGTACTGAGCAGCCAGCCAGTGCCATAAGTATCTGCCTGCTTTGAAATAGCAGTAAATATCATGTAACCGCCTTGCACCAGTTGATTGTAGCAATCCCGAATAAGCTTTTTGCGCTCGGTCTCATCCAGTAAATGAATCAGGGCATAGCAGAATATGCCATCGTATTGGCAGTTATCAAACGGCATATCGGTCACAGAGCCGTGATAGATGGTCATCGCATTGCCGTAGTGCTTTCTGGCCAGCTCAATGGCGGTTTTTGAGATTTCAATACCGCTGACGTTAAGGCCGCTATCCCGGAAAATTTGTGCATTGCGCCCGTAGCCAATGCCGGGTATCAAAAGGTTTTTTATACCTTTCTGCACAAAAAAATCCCTGGTCAGCACAGCGGAGCGGGATGGCACAAAACCCCACATTTCCTGCTTTTCAATAAAACTGGATTCCCAGAATTCCGGTTTTTTAATATTACTGGACATACGATGTTGTTATCACGCAAGCGGGGTTGAACATATCGGTCATTGCCAAGGCAACAGGCTGCACTGACAGCCTGTTATCCTTATCTAGTTAGCCTAGTTGGCAGTTGATATGGGCTGGGACTAGCGTGGTTCAATGGTGCTGGTTAATTCAATAATCGGGTTACCGTAGCTGTCCAGCAGGAACAGGGCCTTTTCTTCCAGTTTGTAGCTGGCCACCTTTTTCAGGGCATCGGTGTAGTTACGCGAAAGCTCGTTGTTATTGCTGTCTATACAGGCCATGAGGGTGCTGGCAATCGGGCCAAAGCTGAGCTGGTTTTTATTGATGGTGTAGGTACCCGTAATACGGTTACAGCCATCGGCACCAGCAAAGCGTTTGGTCTTTTTATCCAGTTGCAGGCTGGGAATATTGCGTGCCTCGTTAGCAGTAATAAGCGGCTGACCATTCAGTTTGGTTACCACCCAGCCAGTGCCATACAGTTCGCTGCTGCCCAGGCGGATTTGATCCGGGCTTTGCAGTGTGGCGCAAGCAGTTAAACCTGCAGCCAAACCAGTGGCGAGTGCCAGGCTCAGCATGCTATTTGCCAGTGTTTTATTGATCGTTTTCATAAAGTTCATCTCTGACAGGCCGCGTCACCCAAAGGTGTGGCGGGTAATGGATTATTTATGTTGTATGCATGGCAAAGTGTGGCAACCGGGCTGGCAAATGTATAGTGACAATGTGTATGTGCTCGGTAGTAAAAGGTTTGATGCAAATCAATGGTTTGCTGCTTTGTATCGGACGGTGTATGCCAGGCAGGCAACAGGGTTTCAGGCTCGCTTGGCATTGTTTGCCATCTTGTAGATGGTTTATGAGCAATCTTTAAAGCGCTTTGCTATTGATGCAAAGCAGGCAAAGGGAAGCGGAACATGCGGTGGCTACATCCTGTGGTAGTACCACCTGGCAGATGATTTAGACGTAGTATCTGAAATATTACAAATAAGCGCGGTAATTAAAGCCGCTTTATATCTATTTTATGTGATATGTGTCACAGTTTGCGGGTGCTGCTTTTTGCAGCGTTCCTAATAGGTTATCTCTCATGAAACTTTTAATAGCGCTATGACCGACAGCAAAAAATTTCAGGCCCGCAATAAAACCCGGGATACGCTGGTTATTATCGAATTCAACGATAATAATTTACCCGCACATGTACGCTGTGCGGAAGATAAGCGTGTTTACGAAATTAAGAGTCTGGTTCAACGGCATGGCTTGTTAACCATACGCGATACGCTGTCAAACGAGTTACTCAGTGTGTTTTATAACAAGGCACACGTTCCGGATTAACCGCCCAGCGCATCATGCCACCCTGGCCTCTACAGTGAGCGGGTTGCCCGGCTCTGTCCATCAGGGCTGTGGCACGCCCTGACGAATCAGGTTGGAGTAGGCCTGCGAGGATTGATCCTGTCGCTGTTCAAAGCCTTTGGTACGCGGATTGACATAGGCTTTTTGCTGTAACTGGGTGAACGTGTAGTGGGTATTCAAGCCGCCCAGATCATAAATATAATTGGGCAGGTAGCCCGAGGCCAGCAGGCGGTAATCCACCGGTAGCTGGGGAATAATGGCCTTGATCATGTCGAATACCAGAGTGGTACAGTTACTAGTAAGCGTGTTGTACCAGCGCGGTTGCTGCTTTAATTGCTCAGCCTTGTGCAGATAGGAAATAAACAGCTGCTGGATGTCCTTTTGCGGCATGTTTACTGGATAAATATAAACCTGCTCGCCGCGCATATTGCTGCGGGTATAAATAATATCTTTTTCATCGGCTGCTACCAGGCTCAGTTCATATTTGCGGAAAAAGCCGCCGATGCTGGAAAACTCTTCACCCTTTTCCTTGCGTATTTCAATGGAAAAGGTCAGGTGGCGGCCATCGGCAAAGCCAAAACTGATTAAGGTATGCGCAATCTGCGGCCCCATCCAGTAGGAGGTCACCACATCCAGCCGGTTAAGCTGGCTGATGTCATACTGCCGGGTTTCCCAGTGTGGGGTATAGCTGTTCAGGCTATGCCAGTCAAAGTTGCGTACATTATGGATGGTCACCAGATTGCCCTGTTGTTCATAGTCCACAATACGCGCTACTTCAGCGTCCCATTCACGGTCATTACGCGGCTCGATATTAAAATACCAAAGCAGCCCGGCCAGAAAAAGCAGGCCATAAGCGATAACACTGATTAGTCGCCATGAGGCATGCAGGGTATAGGTGCCCAGTATGCAGAGCGTTAATA
>JASLIR010000446.1 GCA_030152125.1 Alkanindiges sp. | reverse complement strand
CATACACTCAGGTCATAAAACAACAAAACATGGGCATTTGCTATCATGGACAAGACCGACAATAGTGCTGCATTACTGGAGCTGGCCAAAGCCATCCGCCGCCCACCTATTAGCCTGAATGATTTTTCAACCTTATCGGATGACCAACTGACCTGGCTGTCAGATCAGGTACATTCCATGTGCCAGCGCGAGTACCAGCAGGAGCAGCAACAGCTCAGGCAAAAAACACCGTGGTTATTAAGAGTGCTGGCGCTGAAAGCGAGGAAGCATGATGAGTAATCTGGCAACCCAGGCTGAACTGGTCAAGTTATCCAGCATGATGGATGTCCCCCTTTCCCAGTTAAATTTTTTAAAGGCAGTACCCGCAGAATCCCTACGTTTTTTCCGGCTGGCGCTGGTAGAGCTGCATTTCGAGCAAAAGCGCAATGCCTACCGCTGGCTGGGAATGTGGATTTATATGTTGCCCAGCTGGGTGGTTGCCTTATGTGTACGCTGGTGGATAAGCCCTGCTTTAACAGCCAAAATTGCCTGTAGCTTGTCGGCATGGCGCATGAGCAAAATTGCCGGACATCTGCCGGATGAGTTTATGGCAAAGGTAGCGGCGGCATTTGATCCGCGCGCGGCACGTGAATTAATCCTGCTGCTGCCTGTGGCGCAGATTTTGGGCATCGCCACCATTTTGTTGCGTGACAGGGATTATGTGACCATGGGGCGTTTTGTCGGTTTGCTGAATGACCAGATTGTGCAGCAAATTGCCGCAGCCATTACTGAGGAAAGTGATTTACTGGAAATTGCTTTTCACATTGAGCCGCGTGAGCGGGTGGATCATCTGGTGCACATATTGCCACCGGAGCGCATT
The DNA here is from genome assembly GCA_030152125.1 of Alkanindiges sp. Classification (GTDB taxonomy): domain Bacteria; phylum Pseudomonadota; class Gammaproteobacteria; order Pseudomonadales; family Moraxellaceae; genus JASLIR01. Next base: position 4,209 of record JASLIR010000446.1, on the reverse strand, counting down.
AATAAAGCGCTGTTGATTGTATGTGACCCAGCTAAGCGGCAGGTATGGCCTAAACTACTGGCACTGATGAGTAATATTGGTTATGACCTGAAGCGGCAACTGGGTGATCTGGCGGTGTTGCAGGGTGACCATGTGATAGAGGCCATTATTCAGGCCGCACAGGAAGATGACCTGTGGGAGGACATGTTACCGGTTGTTACCTGTTTATCGCCTGATGTGCAGAAGCATGTGGCAAACCTTCCGGCCTTGCGCCGCCCGGAAATCATGTTGCGTATTGTGCTGGCAGCGGAAAGCTGCGGGCTGTGGACCGATATGCTGACCATTGCTTCCTATATGAATGACGCCGCCCGTGATGTGGTTGCACAGGCCATTTCCAGCGTGGATGGGCGGGTCTTGAACCGTATAGCCTATGCCACCTTATTACGGTCGCAGTGGATGGTTACGCTGGATATTGTGCGCCGTTTACCGCGTGACCAGCAAATAGAGTGCTATCAGATTCTGAACCATTACACCGGTGCGCTGGATGTGGAGACCACCATTTACATTCACCAGTTGCTGGTGGAATTTGGCATTATGGAAAGTGATCTAACCTGAGGCCTTAAACACGCACTACTTTGTTTAAGGCCGCAAGTTAAACACGCATTGCTTTGCTTGAGGCCGCAAGTCAAATACGTACTGTTTAATCATATAAATGATCCCGCATTGGCTCCAGTACGCTTAAGGCATGCTGGTAGCCGCGCTCAATGAGTTCATCCAGCCGGTGCCAGTCAAACATGCCAATCCCCTCGATAGGCATGCGGATATGCAGGTTGGCGCGGGCAATGGCGGCTGTCTGGATGCTGGTATCGCTGGCCAGTGTGGCAGTGCGCATTAAAATTTCGGCTAGTTTTGGTGCATGCAGCAGTTTGTCCTTAATCACCTTATGCCAGTTAAGCAGGGCAGTCTGGTCTGGTGCATCCAGCCCCGCACCGGGAGCACGCACATCACCATGCATGCTGACGTTACTGGCAATAATCACCCCACGCTCCAGATGCTGCATCACATCGGTTGGCAGGTTGTTAATCACCCCGCCATCACACAGCAGATTTTCATGCCAGGCAATAGGCGGTGCCACGCCGGGCACACTCATGCTGCTGCCTACCCAGGTGGCCAGTTCGCCCTGGTCATGTACCACCGGTTCACCCGTGGTGAGGTTGGTGGAAATGCAGTAAAAAGTCTGGCGTAGTTCCTCAATTTGCTGGTGGCCAAAAATGGCATGCAGGCGGTCATGAAAGCGCTGGCCGCGAATCAGCGACACCCGTGGCATTGTGTAGTCATTCAGGTAGTTGCGTGCCACAAAGGTTTCGTAGGCAATATGCGCCATTTCCACACTGTCAAAACCACAGGCCACCAGTGCTGCAATAAAGGCGCCCATACTGGTACCACCGACAATATCAACCGGAATGTGCAGCTGTTCCAGTGCGCGAATCAGGCCGATATGGGCAAAGCCACGCGCCCCGCCACCCCCCAGTACCAGCCCCAGGCCTTTGCTGGTAATTTGCCGGGCCAGGGCGCTCATGTCGTTGGCGGCCCACGGATGCACAAAATAATGCGCACGTGCACCAGTCATGTTTTTCCAGCTCAGGGTATAGGGCGAAGGGTCGCCCACAGCCCGTAACAGTACCAGTTCCACCGGGCTGGTAATCTTTTGTGATTTAAGAATATTAATTATGGGCATGTTTTCCGGCGGATGGTTGGCCTGTGCCAGAATCAGGATGCGGTCCGCCTGATGCAGGCAGCGCAAGGCCCAGGTGTCATCACTGCGCTGGGCGACATACAGCACATAACAGTGCTTGTCTTCCAGGGTGGACAGCCAGGCGCGCAGCTTCAGGTCGTTCTCGCCGTAGTCCAGCATGGTCTGGCTAAAGCCCTCGCCAAAAAGTGCATCCACATGGGCTGCAGTAACCAGCCGGACATTTGGCCAGCCTTTTAAGTAGGTGGTTAATGCCTCGGCCAGATGAACAGCCGGAACATCCGCCGATGTCGGCACAATGGACAGTGTACGTCCGTTTTGCATCACATGTTGCTGTTTGGATACCACCTGACTGCGTTTGATGGTCAGGCGTGACAGTGCCAGCATGACTGCGGGTTGTGGGGCGATAAAATCCAGAAATGCGCGGGTAGTTATTTTCAGTAACAGGCTATCCCGCAGGGCATACACATCGGCATGATGCGGTTCGCCGGACAGCATGCCAAATTCGCCAGCGGGCTGGTAGCGGTTGATATAGGCAATGATGCTGTTGTTCTGATAAATGCACAGGCGACCATACAACAAAATATAAAAGTGATCCGGGTTATCCCCCGATGCATACAGTTGATGACCGGCAGCCAACTGCTGTTGTTCAAACAGTTGGCTTAGCTGCTTTAAATCCGGCTCGGCCAGGCTGTTAAACAGTTCCACCTTGCGCAGGTTTGCGATGATATCCATGCTGCTTTTATCCCAGCTATTGTTGTGGCTATTTTTCTGATACTTGGCCTAAGGCACTTCTTTGATAGTAACTTTTTTATAGCGGGTTGCACGGGCTATTTACAATAAACTGACCAATCGTGCCCGATCTTTTTAGCGACCAGACACGTTGCTGAACACTTAATTAACGGGTTGCGGGTTAATTTCTACCGTAATGTGCACCAGTTCATGGCAGTCACTTAATAAGCCTCTCAATTGTTCCGGCTGGATAGGGTGCTGGCTGTTGACGCCTACAATGCAGGCATAGTTATTTTTACCCACACGCCATACATGCAAATCCTGAAGTGTCACGCCTGCAGGCAGGTTGCTTAATAAGTCCTTAATTTCATGCTGAATATCATGATCCACGCTGGCATCCAGCAGGGCATGTGCGGTTTGTTTAATCAGGCTGATGGCCCATACCAGCACCAGAATCGAGCCGATAATACCCATCACCGGGTCGAGCATATTAAAGCCCCAGAATTTGGCGGCAACCAGTGCGACTATGGCAAAAATGGAGGTCAGGGCATCCGCCAGAACATGGATATAGGCGGCACGCAGGTTTAAATCGTGATGATGCGCATGGCCGTGCTGCTGGTGATCGTTGTGCTTGTGATGCGCATGGTTATCGCCATGCTGATGGTCATGCGAATGGCTATCATGGCTGTGTCCATGGTGGTCGTGGGAAGGATGGTCGTGCGAGTGATGCAGCAGCTTGGCACACACCAGATTGACCACCAGCCCTAGCACTGCCACCAAAATGGCTGGGTTATAGTCAATTACTCTGGGGTGCAGCAGGCGGTCCACCGATTCCACTGCCATCACAATGGCAACCCCGGCCAGCAGGATGGCGCTGGTATAGCCCGCCAGCACTTCAATCTTCCAGGTGCCAAAGCTGAATTTGTGATTATGCTGGTTACGGCGCGCTACCACATAGGCAAACAAGGCCACCCCTAGGGCAATGGCATGCGAGCTCATGTGCCAGCCATCGGCCAGCAGGGCCATGGAATTAAATACAATGCCGGAAATAATTTCTGCCACCATCATCACGCTGGTGATGATGAGTGCCCAGCGCGTGCCTTTTTCCGCCAGTGGATTGGCCGGATTAAAACGGCTGGTGTGCTGGCAGTAGTTGACGTGATCAAGCGGGGAGGTGGTGGACATGAAGGCAGTCTCTCGGGCAGGCTGGTCGGCAAGTATTAAGTATACTATACTGGGGTATAGTATACTGACAAGAACATCAAAGGAAATAACATGTCACACACACATGCCATGCAAGAACAATTACAGCCGCGCATTAACCGTATGAAGGGGCAGGTGGAAGCTTTACAGCGGGCGCTGGATCAGGATAAGCCCTGCCTGGAGGTATTACAGCAGGTGGCGGCGATCCGTGGTGCAGTGAATGGCCTGATGCAAACCGTACTGGAGGAGCATATCCGCCATCATTTGCTGGAAGACTGTGGCGACCGCGAGGAAAGTGTTGAACAGGTACTAAAGGTGCTAAAGAGTTATTTAAAGTAGCCTGATACCACATTTTAGCAATGAGTTAATAAGCAATTCTACTTTTTGGATCTTAGCGCCTGGTGTTGCAAGCAAAGCAGTGCTTCTTGTGGAATATATTCCTCATGCTCAGGTTTTGTAGGGGCTTTGGGGGCAATGCCCCATATACGCCAACTTAAGGTTTTAATCTATAAAATACAAATATTTGTATGTGATTGTTGGGA
>JASLIR010000388.1 GCA_030152125.1 Alkanindiges sp. | reverse complement strand
TCCATGGCTTTGGTCTGGCAGTAAAAATACAGGAGTATGAAGTCTCGGCATATGGCTTACTGGCAAATCTCATCTCATTTAATGTCGGCGTTGAGTTGGGGCAGTTTATGGCACTTTGTATCATCCTGCTGATAATGACCTTCTGGCGTAAAACTCCTTATTTCTTCAAGACAGCGTATCAAAGCAATGTATTTCTGATGTTTCTGGGCTTCCTACTGGTTGGCTACCAGTTAACAGGCTATATCATCCAATAAGGATTTAAAAATGTATAACACCGAAATTCCCAAAGATGTCGAGCTTCCATCTTCCGCCAGGCTGATCAAATCAAGTGTATTTGCGCTGGTAAGTGCCGGGGTGATTCTGGTCACCTGTATTCTGCCTGCCGAATATGCCATTGACCCTACCGGCATTGGCAATATGCTTGGTCTGAAAAAGATGGGGGAGATCAAACAATCCCTCGAAGTTGAAAACACGGGAAATGTACTCATTCAAGCGGCTGGCACTATTGATACTGTTAATACGGTGCCTGCCAGCATTACCGAGCCAACCGCTGAAATCCCGGCAGTCCGTAAGGATAGTATTTCTATTGACCTGCAACCCGGACAGGCTACGGAAGTGAAGTTAAGCATGCCGAAGGATGCCAGCGTCGATTATGAATGGAGAACCGAAGGTGGTGGGGTGAATTTCGATACCCATGGTGATGCGGCTGGAATTTCTTATCATGGTTATGGTAAAGGGCGGGATGAGACACAGCAGCAGGGTACCCTGACTGCGGCATTTGATGGCAAGCATGGCTGGTTCTGGCGTAACCGGACTGAAAATCCGGTTAAGGTGATACTAAGTGTGGAGGGCCAGTTTAGCGAAATGAAGAAAGTTTTATAATAAGCAGGCTTTTCTGGATTACCTCCAGAAGAGCCTTTTATGTGCCTGAATAATCAGAATACTACAGTTAGGAATGCCATGATGTTAAACGTCTTAAAGAATAGAACGTACCGTCACCTGTTTGCAGCACAAGTGGTTGCTTTAATTGGTACAGGGCTGGCAACTGTTGCCTTGGGCCTATTAGCGTTTGATCTGGCAGGAGCCAATGCCGGTACAGTATTGGGCACAGCGCTGGCGATAAAGATGGTGGCATATATTGGTGTCGCCCCGGTAGCCTCGGCTTTTGCGGAGCGAGTACCCAGAAAGGCAATGCTGGTTTCTCTGGATTTGACACGGGCATTTGTAGCACTGTCATTGCCATTTGTAACTCAGATATGGCAGGTTTATATTCTAATTTTTATCCTGCAATCGGCATCAGCAGCCTTTACCCCCACATTTCAGGCAACAATCCCGGATATCCTGCCTGATGAGCAGGACTACACCAAGGCTTTGTCCTTATCCCGCTTGGCTTATGATCTGGAAAGTGTCCTCAGTCCCATGCTGGCAGCAGCCTTGCTGACAGTCGTGAGTTTCCATAGCCTGTTTATGGGAACAGTTTTTGGTTTTCTAGCCTCTGCTGCACTGGTTGTTTCTGTCCTTTTACCCAAGGCAAAGCTTCCTCAGAAGCGGGGAATTTATGATCGTACTACCCGTGGTATAAGAATCTATTTGGCAACACCAAGGCTACGCGGACTTTTAGCTTTGAATCTGGCAATTGCTGCTGCGAGCTCAATGGTAATAGTGAATACTGTGGTTCTGGTGCAAGCCCAATTTGGCTTAACACAACACGCTACTGCATGGGCGCTTGCCGCATTTGGGGGTGGTTCTATGCTGGCAGCACTGGTTTTACCGAAACTACTGGAAAATATCGTGGATCGCCAGGCAATGCTGGCAGGTACAACCGTACTGACAGTTGGATTGTTCATTGGTGGTTTTATTCATAGCTATATTTTCTTGTGCGCTTTGTGGTTCATTTTGGGTATTGGCTATTCCCTGGCACAAACACCATCCGGACGCTTGCTCAGAAGGTCAGCACACGCTGAAGATCGACCAGCTTTATTCGCAGCTCAGTTTGCTTTATCTCACGCTTGCTGGTTACTTACTTATCCTATTGCTGGGTGGTTTGGTGCCAAGTTTGGTTTGCAGGAAACATTCTGGGTGCTGGGTGGCGTAGCATTGCTATCAATCATGCTTGCCAGTTTTGTGTGGCCAACTCATGATGAAGAAAAGGTAGAGCATAGTCATGAAGGACTGCCTGGTGACCATCCCCATATAGTTGATAACCACCTGGCACAAGGCAAACATTCACATCCGTACGTTATTGATGATTTGCATCAGCGATGGCCGAGGTAATAAACTAAATATTCAACTATCACCATTAGATATGTGGTGATAGTTTTTAACCCTTACGACTGCAAAAAAATCTAAATATAACAGTGATATTTCAATAGTTCGGAGCGCCACACTCTAATGGCGCAAAAAAACCACTCAATTTTTAAAAGGGCTTATCATGCCAAACTGGACATTTCAACAAATTACTTTTTCCACAATTTACTACGATCAAAAAATTTGGTTGCAAATTTCTGAACTTGCTGTGGCGCTGGGGTACTCTGATGTCATGGCACTTGAAGAAATTTATAAGCATAACGCTGAAGAGTTCACAGACTCCACCACACGAGTTCTAAATAATGAACAAACCTGCAATCAGCCAATGAGGCTATTCTCTCTGCACGGCTGCCACCTTCTAGGAATGTTTGTACCTACGACCATAGCAAAAGAGTTCCGCAAATGGGTGCTAAATAAGATAGATGAGACTGTGGGAGTTGATCCGCTAAAAAAATTAGAGAATATGCTTGAAAAAATTGGGGCACGTTATCCTGCTTTAAACAATACAGCTGCTTATGA
>JASLIR010000386.1 GCA_030152125.1 Alkanindiges sp. | reverse complement strand
GCATAAGCCGATTGTGTATCCGGTATCAGTAACTAAATCCAGTGCCGAAGCTGCCACAGCCAGTGATTTTGTGAATTACCTGAAAAATAACCCGCAAGCACAGGCTATTTTCACCAAATACGGGTTTGGCCTTATAAAAGCAGCCAATTAATGCTGCTGATAATAACAAAAGTTGCTATAAGATGAGGCATTGCATCTGGTGAGAGTAAGTAATGCTCCATTTTAGTGCACAAGAACTGGATGCACTGTCTTTGTCCGCTCAGGTAGCTGCCTGGGCCACCGTTATCTGTTTGCCTTTAGCGGTGGCTTTGGCATGGGTTATGGCGCGTTATTATTTTCGCGGCAAGTTTATTGTAGAGGCTTTATTGCAGTTACCCATGGTCTTGCCGCCCGTGGTGCTGGGCTATTTATTGCTGGTTACTTTTGGCACACAGGGTGTGGTTGGCGCATGGCTGTTAGAACACTTTGCTATTCGGCTGGCCTTTAACTGGAAAGGGGCTGTGCTGGCCTCCATGGTAATGGCATTTCCACTGATGGTGCAGCCCATCCGGCTGGCATTTCAACTGATAGATCATCGCCTAGAACAGGCTGCTGCCACTTTAGGCGCCAAACCCTGGCAGGTGTTTTTGAGTATCAGCTTACCGCTATCATTACCAGGCATTATGATAGGCAGCGTGCTGTGCTTTAGCCGTAGCCTGGGCGAGTTTGGTGCTACCATGACTTTTGTGGGCAATATTCCCGGCGAAACCCAGACTATCCCACTGGCCTTATATTCCTTTATCCAGCAACCGGATGGCGAACAGGCTGCGCTGCGGCTGGTCATGCTGTCCATCACGCTGGCGCTGGCCGCGCTAATGGCTAATTATTATGTGATGCAACGCTACCAGCAAAAAATAGGAACACCTTCACATGCTGAGTTGTGACATTCAGTATCAGCGCGCGCAATTTAAGCTAAACGTAGCCTTAAGCTGCGAACAGGCTGTTACAGGTATTCTGGGGCCTTCCGGTTCGGGTAAGAGTACCTTATTAAAGGCTGTAACTGGTCTGCTAAAGCCGCAACAGGGCTATATTCACTTTAATAAACAAACCCTGTTTGATGCCAAAGCTAAACTTTGCCTGCCCAGCCATCAGCGCCATATTGGTCTGGTATTTCAGGATGGGCAATTATTCCCGCATATGAATGTGCAGCAAAACCTGCTGTATGGCTACCGGCACATTGCTGTTGAAAAAAGAAGATTTGAGCTGCAACAAGTGATAGATTTGCTGGAAATACAGCCCCTGATCCAGCGTAAAGTCGGGCAGTTATCCGGCGGGGAAAAACAGCGGGTTGCACTGGGACGTGCCATTTTATACTCGCCGCAATTATTGCTGCTGGACGAGCCGCTAGCGGCACTGGATCAGCGCTTAAAGGCGCAAATTTTACCTTTTCTGTTGCGCATTCGCGATGAAACACGTATCCCGATGATTTATGTAACGCATCAGCCTGCAGAGTTAAAGTTTTTGCAGGCTGATATTCGTCATATGCAGGATGGCTGTTTGTTGGCGCTGGACTGATCACAGCTGGATCAGTTGTCGTACCTGCTCGGCATTTAAGCCTTTTTCCAGCAAGTATTCTATCGCGATATGGCCGTCCAGGTAATCCGGTTGTTGTGGGCTATTTGGCTGCAATTGATCAGTTTTCGGGTTCAGTGCCTGCCAGGCATCATCGAAACAAGCTAGGTCACAGTTTTGTACTGCCAATGCTGCCACATTCAGTGGCAATTGCCATTGTCCCCAGCGCAGCATCTGTAGGGCCACCCATGCATAATCATTGGCGCGCGGACGTGCCTGCAAGCCGGATAAAAATGGGGCCGGAGCGCCGGTACTGGCACCTTCCAGGGCGGCACTTAGCCAGGACTCCGGTAATTTCAGGATGCCAAGCTCATCCATTAGCTTAACCAGTTCACCATAGTGGTTGCCGGAACTTAATTCCTGCTGTGCCTTCATAATGGCAGTGATCATGGCGCGATGGGTGTGTGGATGCTGTGTGGCCCATTTTCTGGTAACACCGACTACTTTATCAGCGCCATCTGGGCATAAGGCATGTGCATTGGTCACCACGGTTCCAATGCCTTGCGAGGTTGCTACCGTATTCCATGGCTCACCCACACAAAAACCATCGATGGCCTGTACCTGCAGGCGATCCAGCATTCTGGACGGTGTAACGGTCTGGAACTCCAGATTGGCCATATCCTGGCTTAAGCCTGCTAAAGACAGCCATTCATGCAGCAAATAGTTGTGCATGGAAAACTGGAACACATGTGCCAGTCTTAAACGTTGCCCGGACTGTAAGTAATCAAGCATGCGCTGTGCCGACTCCGCAGGGCGCATCTGCGGACTAATGCCAAGCTTGTGAGCCAGCGGTTTGGCCAGGGTAATGGCAGACCAGTTTTCTGACAGGGTTAATGCACTAACAAAGGGCACCCCGACCTGATCCGCGCCCAGATTAGCAGCAAGAATCATGGGGGCAAGGCATTGGGCGGCATCCAGTGCATCATAAGCCAGCCGGTCACGCAGGCTGGCCCATGACACCTCACGGATTAATTCAACATCCAGCCCATGTTCCTTAAAAAATCCCCGGTGCCAGGCCCATACAATCGGGGCCGAATCCAGCAGGGGCATAATGCCAATGGTCAGGCTATTTTTTTCCAGGCTGCTTTTTTCCAAAGATGACATCTTGTTATTCTCCCTGATCCAGTAATTCTGCGGCAGCCAGTACAATGCGTGCGGCTTCGCCCAAGGTAATACGCTTGGTCATGGCATTGCGCCTTAGTAGTGCATAGGCTGCATTTTCATCCAGTTGCCGCACCCGCATTAAAATGGCTTTAGCCCGGTCAATATCGCGGCGGTCAGCCAGTCGGGTACGGGTGTCGTCCAGGTCAGCCAGCAGTTTCTGGTGCTGTTTAAACTGGGCAATGGCAACGTCCAGAATGGGTTTTAAGCGCGTGGTATCAATACCATCTACAATATAGGCGGTCACACCGGCATTGACTGCACTGGCAATCGTTTCAGGGTCAGACTGTTTGGTAAATAAAACAATGGGATGTGGTGCCTTGGCGGTCATGGAGGCACAGTTTTCCAGCATGTCACGTGCCGGGCTGTCCATATCTACCAGTACCACATCTGCTTCCAGCTGTTCTACAACTGCCAGCAGGTTGTCCTGTGCGGTCAGCTGTGCAACAACAGCATAATGGGATTCAACTAAACTGGCGGTTAGAAAGGCTGAGCGTTTCTGATCATCGTCAACCAATATAATGCGCAAAGGCATGATTTCTCCAACTGGCGGCACCAATATGGTGGGGCTAGCTTTAAAAAAATGCACGATTCAGCGTCTTTGATGTTTCGTACTGCTTAACGCCTGTATCCATAACATCTGGCAACTTTGCCTTTAATTTCAGTAAAATAGATACATTGCGCCTGCCTGCTTCCGGCAGCACCATGCCCACATAAAAAGCATACGTCAAATAACGTATGTCTTTTTCATATATTTGGTGCTGTTAAAAAGCATATCTTGAAATTTCATAAGCAAGAATCATGCCTTAGGGGGGCTAGAGTTTGTTGATAATCCAGATGCAGGTGCAAAAAAACTGTCAACAAACCCTAAGGAGGAGGACGTGAAATATTATTTTTCCGTCAGTTGTTCCGGTTTGGCAGTCACCACGATGGTTCTAGCCAGACGGTCATGCAGGGTTTGGCGGCGCTGGCTAAATACAAAGGCATAGTCAATGAGATACATAATCAGGCCGTTTGCGCCAAACATGGAAAACAGATTGGCCAGCACAATAAAAGCCAGGCTGCGAATGATGAAGCTACGTAGCAGGGTGGTTTTTTTACCTGTTTCTTCATCAACAATACGAATACCCAGCGCCTTTTTGCCAATGGTTTGCCCGCTTTTTTTCAGTAAGAATGCCTGCAGCAGGTAATAACCCAGCATGTAGACACCCAGGGCAAAAAATGTTTGCTCGGGCAGGGAGGTCAGCAGTTCGGTTACTTGCTGCTGTTGCTGGGGAGATGGCATGGCCGCTCCGCCCTGAATTTTTTCCAGCTTTGCAATTTGTGCCGGCGACAGGAAAGACAGTAAAATGATACTGAGCGGCAACCAGATTAAAATGATGTCAATGGCCTTGGCAATAAAACGCTTTTCTATCGGGGCCAGCTCCACATCTTGCGTGCTTGATACCGGCTTTGCGTGGTCTGCCCAGCTTTTATTCAGGTTAACTGGAATGGCCGTGGCTAGGGGTTCAATGCCCTGAGGGCTGTAAAATAATTCACCACCGGTTAATTCACCCAGTTTCTTCCATTCCGGCATGCCTTCATGCCAGACTAAATCATCCAGAAGCACTTGCCCAGTAGCCAGCATTTGATTCAGTTGCTCCAGTGTGTAGGGGCCTGCCTGCTGGTTGTTACGTGCTAAATAGATTTGCATTATTTAAAAATCCCAATAATGTTATAGGCTTATTTTAAACAAAAGACCCATGGGAATGGGTCTTTTGTGTGTATCTACACAATATGCCAACACGTTTGCAATGCAGTGACGGCTGGCCTATATCGCATTATTTTTTAGCTCAGTGCTTGGCCTGATCTTCCGCCAGGAAGAACCAGGTTTCCAGCACAGAATCCGGGTTCAGGGATACCGAGTCAATGCCCTGTTCCATTAACCAGCGTGCCAGGTCCGGGTGATCGGATGGACCCTGACCACAGATACCAATGTATTTGCCTGCCTTACGACAGGTTTGAATGGCCATCGACAGTAGGGTTTTAACTGCTTCATCACGCTCGTCAAACAGGTGGGATACAATACCGGAGTCACGGTCCAGACCCAGGGTTAACTGTGTCAGGTCGTTGGAACCAATGGAGAAGCCATCAAAGTGTTCCAGGAACTTTTCCGCCAGTAGGGCATTGGTTGGCAGCTCACACATCATGATCACTTCCAGGCCATTTTCGCCACGGCGCAGGCCATTGGCTGCCAGCAGCTCAATGACACGGGCAGCTTCACCCACGGTACGCACAAACGGAATCATGATCTTGACATTGGTCAGGCCCATTTCATCACGTACTTTTTTCAGGGCACGGCATTCCAGCTCAAAGCAGTCACGGAAGTTGTCCGATACATAACGGCTGGCACCACGGAAGCCCAGCATCGGGTTTTCTTCTTCCGGCTCGTACAGCTTGCCGCCAATCAGGTTGGCATATTCGTTCGATTTAAAATCGGACATACGCACAATCACTGGCTTGTCAGCAAAGGCAGCAGCAAGGGTAGAAATACCTTCCACCAGTTTTTCCACATAAAAATCGATAGGAGAGGCATAACCGGCAGTCCGCGCCAGTACTGCAGCACGGGTTTCACGCGGCAGGCTTTCTACATTCAGTAAGGCTTTAGGATGCACACCGATCATGCGGTTGATAATGAATTCCAGACGCGCCAGGCCAATACCCTGATTCGGAATTTGCGCAAAGTCAAAGGCCCGGTCCGGGTTGCCCACGTTCATCATGATCTTGAATGGCAGTGGAGGCATGGAGTGGATGGAGTTACGCTGGATTTCAAAGTCCAGGGCACCTTCGTATACAAAACCGGTATCACCTTCGGCACAGGAAACGGTGACATCAATGCCTTCATCCAGTACCTCGGTGGCGTTACCAGAACCTACGATGGCAGGTACACCCAGCTCACGGGCAATAATTGCCGCGTGACAGGTACGCCCACCACGGTTGGTAATAATCGCAGAGGCGCGTTTCATCACTGGTTCCCAGTCCGGGTCAGTCATGTCGGATACCAGCACATCACCTGGCTGTACTTTATCCATCTCCTTGATGGAGTGCACAATGCGTACCTTGCCGGAACCAATGCGCTGGCCAATGGAACGACCTTCCACCAGTACCTTGCCTTTCTGTTTTAGCAGGTAGCGTTCCATGGTGCCAACATTCTGGCGACTTTTTACAGTTTCAGGGCGTGCCTGAACAATGTACAGCTTGCCATCGTCACCATCTTTGGCCCACTCGATGTCCATCGGGTTGCCATAGTGTTTTTCAATAATCAGCGCTTGTTTGGCCAGTTCAGTCAGCTCATGGTCATTTAGGGCAAACTGCTGGCGTTCAGTCTTTTCAACATCCACGATGACGGTAGAATGGCCGGTTTCGCCACTCTCGCCATAAATCATTTTCTGGTGCTTGCTACCCAGGTTACGGCGTACCACAGCCAGCTTGTTCTTTTCCAGCAGTGGCTTGGACAGGTAAAATTCATCCGGGTTTACCGCACCCTGTACCACCATTTCGCCCAGGCCATAAGATGCAGTAATAAACACTACATCGCGGAAGCCGGATTCGGTATCCAGGGTAAACATGACTCCGGCAGAACCGGTTTCGGAACGCACCATGCGC
>JASLIR010000359.1 GCA_030152125.1 Alkanindiges sp. | reverse complement strand
GGCGTATCTTCTACGGGTGGCGGTAAGGCTTGGGTCATTTCTGCAAGTTCACAAAGGAGTTATCCGCCAGCCGTCTCAGGGCGTCTGTGGATGCAGACGGAAAAGGGTGGAGCAGTTTATTCTGGTAACTGTCTGGCACTGGTCTAAACAGATTATCAGCATGTTGTGGTGTGGAGTCTGTCTGCGCGGCGTCAAGGTTCGGGTGGATGCTCTGGTTGATATCGGCCAGGTTTTCCTGCATCTGATCCAGTTGGGTTTGCATTTCCTGTTCAATGGATTTAATGCGTGCCAGCTCTTTCTGCATTTGCTCACGCATTTCCGCCAACTGCAGTTCCTGCTCGATATCGCGCTGCACATTATTAATCATGCGGCGGATTTGTGCATACCAGCGACCCGCGGTGCGGATCGCCTGGGGCAGTTTTTCAGGACCTAAAACAATCAGGGCAATAATGCCAAACAACAATATTTCGCTAAAGCCCACGTTTAACATGGATCAATATAACTCTTAGCTTTTGTCTTGATTGGATGGTTTGTTTTGCGGGGTGCTGGCAGTACCGTCAATGGTGCGGTTCTGGTCCAGCTTGGCCTGATCCTTGTCATCTTCGGATTTTACCGAATCTTTAAAGTCTTTTACCGCGCCACCCAGGTCTTTACCCAGGTTTTTCAGTTTAGAGGTACCGAATAATAAAATCAGTACTACGGCAAACAGTAAAATGTGCCAAATCGATAAGCCTGCCATCGGGGTGTCCTCTAAATTACAGTATATGAAGCGGGATTAAGCTAATCCCTTTATACTGCAAAAATATGAAAAGTGTAATCAGGCTGTGTAAACATTTCGCAGCATTGGGTATAGCCGGCGAAAATTTAAGCAGGATGTGTGCCAGAATAGAGACATCAGGCTGTTAATGCTGGCTAGTCCGCATCTGCATTAACAGGAAGAGCAGGCTTCCTGTTAATGCGTACTTTATTAAGTGCGGGACGCTTTTTCCACCAGGCCTGATAAGCCAACTCGGCGCGCCAGTTCATCCAGCACTGCCTGCGGTACCAGGTCAAAGTGACCTAGCATGATAATACTGTGGAACCAGAGGTCGGCTGTTTCATAAATCAGTTCGTCACGGGCTGTTTGTGAGTCGCTGTCTTTGGCAAGGTCCTTGGCGGCAATGATGGTTTCAATGCTTTCTTCTCCTACTTTTTCCAGAATCTTGTTGATGCCTTTCTGGTACAGGCTGGCCACATAAGAGGTATCGCCGGAGGCCTGTTTGCGCTGCTGCATCACCTGGGCCAGATGTGCCAGTACATCAACACTTTCCTGTGTATCGATTTGTAGGTCGGTTTGTATGTCGGCCTGTGAAGGCGCTGGAACAGGGTGGGTATGGGCATGCTCGCCATAAATGGCGTTAGGGTCTTTTTTAACGGCATCAACCACCTGCCAGCCATCGCTGCCCAATACACGGTAAAAACAGGACTCGCGGCCAGTGTGACAGGCAATACCGCCATGCTGGGTAATTTGCAGCACAATCACGTCGCCATCACAGTCCAGGCGGATTTCGTGTACATCCTGATAATGCCCGGACTCTTCACCTTTATGCCACAGCTTGCTGCGCGAACGTGACCAGTATACGCCGCGTTTTTTTTCAGCAGTGAGTTGCAGGGCTTCACGGTTCATCCACGCCACCATGAGAATGCGCCCGGTATGATGGTCTTGAGCAATGGCCGGAATTAGTCCGTCTTGATCAAATTTAACCGCATCCAACCAGCTACTCATGGCGTTACTCACAACAGGATTTTAAAAGAGGCAATATTGTAACGCGAATTACCCGAAAACGCGTTTAATTTTAGCAGTGACCAGTCAATGCAGGGGTTCAATATGTTCAATCAGGCTATCGTGGTGCAGCAGTTCCAGAAACTCATCACCCAGGCGCTGGCTTTCGGCAATGGCAAATTCCCATATTTTCTTGCGCTCATCATCCCGGCCAACAAAGGCATTAAAATCCTTGCGGTCGGGTAGCCTGCCTAAAGGCAAAGAGGCCAGATAGCCGGCTGAAGGTGAAATGAGTACGGTACGGCGGTGGTTCAGCGGGTTGGGGCGGCGCCATTTGACCGATTTATCAAACCAGCCGGGGGTAATGCGGTCACTAAAATGCGGGTATAGCACCAGTCCCTGACTGTTATATGGTAAGTCCAGATGGTAGTCGATCATCCCGCCATCGCGGTAAATGCCTTTACCCACGGCGGGAATATCCGCCACGCCATTCATCACCAGTGGAATGGAGGCAGAGGCCATCAGGATATCCATCAGGTTATCGGCAGTCATATTGATGTGCTGGCTACCAAACTCGGCTGAATCCGTGATGTTGGCCAGTCGTTTATCTGCCTCATGGCTGTAAGCATAGCAGCGTTGCATAAACAGGCTGAGGGAACGCCTGGACAACAGGTTGCCCCCATAAACACCGGTCAGGGCCAGGCCAAGCGGAAAAGGACGATCGCTGGACAGCAGCCGGTTGCATTTGACCATCATTACCACCAGATGCATGTCCGGGTGGTCAAGCAGGCTGTGACTTTTTCCCGCCAGTAACTGGTTAAGCATCAACTGGCAACTGGCAGAGACATCCCGCGCTTTCATGCCCTTAAAAAAGCCGATGTTATTGTACAGCTGTGCCAGTAATTCCGGGCCACGCTGGGCACCATGTGCTGCAATGGCAGCAAAGCGCCAACTGCCAATGGAGGAGCCGATATAGGTGCGCTTTTTGGGAGACTGTGCCAGAAAACTGCCAAAAATGGCCTGATCCAGTCCGCACAGGCCAATGCCCTTGGGGCCACCCGCAGCACCGGGAATAATGTCAATATCAGCGGCTTGTAGGCCATACTGGCGAATATGGGCAATAGCATCCGTGCCAGCCTGAATTCTGAGTGCCATTGGCTTTTTGATAAAGTGGGGCATACACACCTCTCATACCGGGCATAGCAAAACCTGTATTAGCGGAGCATGGGGTAAATACAGGTGATGAGTAATAAACCCATGCAGATATTAAAATATTTCAAACGCTGTGGATCGCTTAGGAACTGGCGCAGCAGGGTGCCAAACAGGCACCAGATTAAAATACAGGGAAAGCACAGCATCCCGAAAACCAGGCTGACCCACAGCGTACTGTAGAACGGTTGTTCGGGTATTGTATACATGATCATGGCGGTAATTGCCATCATCCAGCCTTTGGGGTTGACCCACTGGAACATGGCTGCCTGTATAAAGGTAAAAGGCCGGCTGCTTTCCGTAGCCTGCGACAGGGTTCTACTGCTGGCAATTTTATAGGCCAGATAAAGCAGATAGAGAGCTGCAATAATTTTTAAGCCTGTATGAATGTACGGGAATTGCAGTAGCAGTGACCCCAGGCCCATCCCGCAGGCCATACATAGTACAAAAAAGCCCAGGGAGATACCCAGAATATGCGGCATGCTGCGCTTAAGGCCAAAATTAACCCCGGAGCTCAATATCATAATGTTATTGGGGCCGGGGGTGATCGAACTGACAATGGAAAACAGGCTTAAGGCGAACAGGGTATCCAGTGATAAAGGCATTACTTAACAGTGTTTAATATATCTAAACCATAGATATATCATGTTAAGCCAATATTCGCCATAGCGCGATCATACCTGCCAGAATGACCAGTATGACAGCAACCGGAAAGGGACTGTTGCCGGCAAGCACCAGTAAGCCCAGAAAGCTGCTACCCGCCAGCCAGTCGCGCCGGCGTGACTGCTGCATGTCCATGCGTAGCTGTTGTAGTTCGCGCCATTGCCGGTCCTGCCAGGCACCCTGCTGACGCAAGCCATGCAGGCTGTCAATAATCAGCGCGGGAATATCCGTGGCGCCCATCAGCAAGTCGGGAATCTGTTGCCCCAGCTCTTTCAGGTTGCCTATCGGATTCATATTCTGTTTTATCCATTCGCTCAGAATGGGCTTGGCCAGCTTCCAGATATCCAGTTGCGGATAGAGGTCACGCCCCAAGCCTTCCACATGCACCAGTGTTTTCAGCAGTAGCATCAGTTGTGGCGGAATTTCCAGATGGAAACGGCGGGCAATATCCATGACCTGCAATAAAATACCGGCAAAATCTAGCTGATCCATCGGCTTGGAGATCATCGGGCTCACTGCCCGGCGCATTTCGCGTGCCAGTGCCGCCTGATCTGTCCCGGAAGGAATCCAGCCGGCCTGATGTACGATCTGAATCATCTGGGTAAAATTGCTTTGCATCACCGCCAGCAACATGCGGGCAATGGTCATCTGGTCGCTTTTGGAAAGCTCGCCAACAATGGCACAATCCAGTGCAATAAAGCGCGGGTTTTCCGGGTTCAGGGTTTCCACAAACACATTGCCGGGGTGCATGTCGGCATGGAAAAAGTTATCGCGGAATACCTGGGTAAAGAAAATGGTTAAGCCCCGTTCGCCCAGTTTGGCACGGTCCATGCCCAAACGCTCAAATGTGGCAAGGTCAGACACCGGCACACCGATAATACGCTCTGCCACCATCACGTCTTTGCTGGACATATAGACTTCCGGCACATACATCATGCTGGAGCCCATAAAATTATGCCGCATTTGCATGGTATTGGCTGCTTCCAGCCCTAAGTCCAGCTCATTAAGAATCACCTGACGGTAATCCCCGATAATTTGTACCAGGTGCAGGGCGCGGGCGGCTTCCACACGGGCTTCCAGCCACTGGCCCAGCCAGGCCAGAATTTCAAAATCCTTGATAATTTGTGGACGGATATCCGGGCGGGTAACTTTAACAATCACCTCACGGCCATCATGCAGTGCGGCAGTATGTACCTGTGCAATGGAAGCGGCGGCCAGTGGTGTATTATCAAAACGGGCAAATAGGGTGTCTATCTTGGCGCTAAAAGCAGCTTCAACCCGCTGTTTGGCCACATCGGTATTAAAGGGATTGACTTTGTCCTGCAGTTCAACCAGCTGGTTTAACAGCTCCGGGGCAATCAAATCACGGCGGGTGGACAATAACTGGCCCAGCTTGATAAACAAAGGCCCCATGTCTTCCAGCGCATGCTTTAAGCGTAACGGGTCTTTTTCTGCCTTGCTGCCCCATGCAGCTGGATGCGCTTTAATCAGTTGCAGGGCAGAGCTAGCCTTGGCTGGCAGCTCGTCCTCGGGCAACAGGTTGTCCAGACGGTAATGCGCGGCGATGCGCCATAGTTCAAGCAGTCGGGAAAAGTGCGGAATCATGGGTATTAAAATCCTTTACTGCTGTTGCTGTTCCTGTATCTGACTGCTCAGGTCAGGAGAGGGGGCAGCGGAAGAGGAAGAAGAAGTGGCTTCTTTACGGTCAATGCTGTGCTGTAATTGTTTTAATCTGGCCTGCAGGCGCTCAATATCCTGCCGCAGCTCACGCGAGCCACGCTTAAACTGATCCATTTGCCAGCGTGCGGCCAGCAGGTCGCTGTCTTCAGTGATGATCTCTGCCGCATGGCTGGCGCTGCCGGAAATAATACGGCTGACGTTTTGCCTCCCTTGCTGCACAATATCGCGGATTTGTCCGGCAGGTACAGCACCAATCCATGGGCTTAACTGCGCAGCAAGATCCGGCGCAGCTTGTGCCAGAATGCGTTGTAACTGTTGCAGCAGGCTTAAGTCGCCCTGCAGTTTAATATTGCCGGTGCCCCCAGTTTCCGCTTGCAGCAGTTTGGCCAGTTCCAGTAGATTGCCCACACTCAGCGTGGTGGTTGCGTTATGGATGCTATAGGCCGGGTCGTAGGGACGTTGCTCAAACAGGCTGGGTTTGTGCTCATTCATCCCCAGCACGGTAGGGCTAATGCGCACGGCATCCTGGTCAAACAGCACATCCACGGACAGTTGCGGGCTGTCTATCACCACACGCAGCATTTTGCCCTGTAACTGATTCAGTTGCATGCGGGTGGCGGCATCCAGATCAATCCAGCGGTTGAACATGCTTTCTACAGCACTCAGTGCCAGTACAGCCCACATGGGTCTTGCTCCTTAAA
>JASLIR010000335.1 GCA_030152125.1 Alkanindiges sp. | reverse complement strand
GGGAATTAAGTCAAATAATTAGAAAATCAGCAGCAGTAGCGATCCACGGCTGCCTGTACCAACACAGCATAAAGGCAGCCGCTGTAAATAGTTTGAGCCAACCGTGGAAGATGGCAGCAAATGGTAGGCTGGCCGGGTGCTTTATGTAATGTTTTGAAATATCAGTGATTAGTTGTCCATATTTATACGGGTTTATTCACGGTTTACTGTATTTTTCCCATTTAATGGATTACCTGCTGTTTTAATCCTTTGATGATAAAAGCCTGTATAAATGGAATTGGCTGGCATAAATAGCAAGAACTTATAAAATTTCTTGGCTAAAGCTGCTTTTTCAGGCAAAATATGAGGTCTTTTTTTCAACAAACACTCTGGAAAACCAGTTATGAGTCCGTCCATTTCGCCAGCCAAGCCGCTCGTGGGGATTATCATGGGGTCACAGTCCGACTGGGCTACCCTGGAACATACTGCGGAAATGCTTAAACAGCTGAATGTGCCGTTTGAGGCAGAGGTTGTGTCGGCGCACCGTACGCCAGACCGTTTGTTTGAATATGCTGAAACCGCGCGTGAGCGTGGCATTCAGGTGATTATTGCCGGTGCTGGCGGTGCAGCGCACCTGCCGGGCATGTGCGCTGCCAAAACTGATTTGCCGGTGCTGGGTGTGCCGGTACAGTCTTCCATTTTAAACGGGGTAGATTCCTTGTTGTCCATTGTACAAATGCCGGCTGGCATTGCAGTGGGCACCCTGGCCATTGGCAAGGCAGGGGCTACCAATGCCGCTTTGCTGGCCGCACAGATTATTGGCCTGCAATACCCGGAGATTGCCCAGGCAGTACAACAGTTCAGGACTGCACAAACCGATAAAGTGCGTACCAATCCGGTTCCTGGTCAAATCAGCTGATCGGTGGACTGAATGATGGCAACAGTGAACAGCAGTGACGTGAAAACGACTGAAGCAAAAACGGTCGGTATTTTTGGTGGTGGCCAGCTGGGCCGTATGCTGGCCCAGGCAGCCCTGCCTTTGGGTATCCAGTGCACGTTTTATGAGGCCACGCAGGATTGCCCTGCGGCTGCGTTGGGCAAGGTGATTGACCAGACCCAGCCGGACAGCCTGCAACAGTTTGCCAATAGTGCCGATGTGTTCAGTCTGGAGTTTGAAAATACGCCGCTGGCTGATGTGGATGTGTTAACACAGCAGCACACCCTGCATCCGCCGCGTCAGGCGCTGGCAACCGCACAAAACCGCTTGCTGGAAAAAGCCCTGTTTGATGCGCTGGACATTCCGGTTGCCCCTTATTCTGCCATTCACTCGTTACAGGATTTACAGCAGGCTGCCAGCACGCAGGGCTTGCCGCTGGTGGTCAAAACCGCGACAGGCGGCTACGATGGCAAAGGCCAGTTTGTGGTGCGTGACGCAGCGCAAATAGAGCAGGCCTGGCAGGAGCTGGGTAGGGCAGCACCCCTGGTTGCGGAAAGTTTTGTGACCTTTAACCGCGAAGTATCGATTATTGCGGTACGCGGGCAGGATGGTGAAGTGCGCAGCTGGCCGCTGGCAGAAAACCATCATCATCATGGTATTTTGTCGCATTCCATTGTACCGGCACCACACAGTGAAAACCTACTGCCGGTAGCACAGGATTATGTTACCCGCCTGCTCAATCACTTGCAGTACGTGGGCGTGCTAACCCTGGAGCTGTTTGTAACCGATCAGGGCCTGCTGGCCAATGAAATGGCACCACGGGTGCATAACTCCGGGCACTGGAGCATTGAAGGTGCCGTGTGTTCGCAGTTTGAAAACCATATGCGTGCCGTTGCCGGCTTGCCTTTGGGTTCTACCACGCTGGTAAAGCCGAGTGTCATGATCAATATCATTGGCAAGCACCCGCAAAGCAGTGCTGTACTGGCTTTAGAAGGCGCACATTTGCATTTATACGGTAAAACCGAACGTGCAGGGCGTAAATTAGGCCACATCACCCTGGTACCTGCAGATAGCGCAACCCTAAGCAGCTTATGCCGTCAGCTGGCAGGCATACTGCCTGAGCCTTTGGCCTTAAATGATAAAATGTCAATCAGTGCTTAACAGACTGATGAAAATTTATTAAATAATCTGGAAATTGTTAGACAAGGCAGCGCTTGAAAATGCATCTGCTTTGTATAATGCGGATGTGAACAGTTAGTTTTAACTTGTTACACCCCTGCGATGGGGTACATCGACTAAACCCTCTTTTATAAGGTGGCTCTCATGCCACCTTCTTTTTTTGCGCGCGTTTTATATAAACCTTCCCGTTATTTACAAACCCGCCTGTTTTAGCAGCGGTTCTTCATACACAGAATCCTCTGCCGGATAGCGTAAATCTTCAATTCCCTGTTGTTTGGCCAGTGCCCACAGAATACTTTCTCCGGCGGGCAGGGTATCGCTTTGCATGCGGTATAGGGGATCATTAAAGGCGGTTTTGGCATCAATCAGATGCCATTGCTGCTGTTTAAAGGCTGCTATCACTTCGGGTAAGAACGCCGCATTAATGGCATTGGTATGCAGCAACAGCACGTGCTGTGGGCTGCGCTGCAGTGTTTTTAGCGCCAGCTGGTCGTAGTATTCAGCACGGTCCAGCAAATGCCGGATATACAGCTGTTTAAGCTGCTGTAGTTTGCCGCTGTCCTGTTGCTTAAGCAGCTGCAGGTATTTCAGGTTATAAAACCAGTCGCTGGCATCAATACTCACCGCGCCGGATTGATAATGCCGCTGTTTCAGCCACTGCCGCATGCCATCGCGTTTTTGCGTTGTATCACCCTCTTTCAGGTAAGGAAAACGCAGGCGTGCTGTCCAGCCGGGTAGTGGTTTTAATAGCGTTTCTGCTTTGCGGGTGTCCTCAATAAACTGTTGCAGGCTGATTGAACTGGCATTTAGGCTCCGGTGCGAATAGGTGTGGTTGCCTATCAAATGCCCCTGCTTACCCCAGTCTGCAACCAGTTTCAGGCCCGCATAATCACCCGTTTTGCTGATAGCCGGGAAAAGAATAGCATGTAACTGGCTGGCTTGCAGGGCGCTTAAAATGCCCTGATTAATGGCTACAGCTTGCGTATTCAGGGCTGGATTAACACCATCATCAAAGCTAAAAGCCAGCGATTTAGCCTGTGCAGAAGGGCAAAGTGCAACACAAAGCAGGCTTATCAGGCTGGTAAAATAGCAGCGTTTAAAAGAAAACATACAGCATCCTTCTGATATTTGCGGTCAATTTTGCCGGGGACAAATACCAAAGTCAGTGTAATAAGCGTGATGATAAAGCGGCGGCATGGTGGTTTGGCACGGAAGTTATCCACATCATCCTGTAAGCCAGTGCTGTTTATTTATGAATTTATTTCCACAGCATGCTGTATGGTTTGGGCTGGCCTGTGTATAAAATTTTGAATTCAAAAATAAGCACTGCAGTATTAAACTTTGAATTCAAAGTTGGCGATGGTGTGTTGCTAAAAGGCTGTGGATAAAAATAAAATTAAAGGCCTGCACTTTGAATTTAAAAATTCCTGCGGGGGTATAGTGGTATGCCGGATAGTATCGGTCGTCTGAATTAACTTCCCATGGCAGAGCCTTGGCAATACCGCCTTTGGCGAGTCGGCGAGAGAGTTTTGGGGGCTTAGCCCCATACGTGCCAACTTAGTAAATAATTCCAATAAATTCATTTTATTATATGCATTAAGAGGTTTGGAGGGCGGCAGCCCTCCAAGTCCCACTCCAAAAAGTGGCTTGCGTAGCAAGCCACTTTTTGGGCTTTTGATTTTGTAGCATATGCGAGTTGCTGGCTTCTTGGCTGGTAAAATTATTTAAAAACAATTATTAAATAATTCATGAATGATAAAATTGACTATTCTTAAAGCAAGATCAACAGCCAAATTTTCGAACGCCTACGGCGTCCGAAAATTTGATGGGGTTTCGAGGGCGACAGCCCTCGAGCTCCCAACAATGCATCCAAAAATTGGTATTTTATAGATTAAAAATTTAATTTGGCGTAAAGCACACCATGTACTTTATGGTGTGTTTCCGATTTAAACCCTGTGCTTTTGGAAGGTTTTCCTGTCTGTACGGCTATTTATTTTGCGCAGTAGTTTTGAATTTATTTCCACGTGGAACGTGGTGGTGTAAATGAATTTAAAACCTTGTGTTAGTTGCCTCTGTTTTTGAATTCAAAAAATAGGGCGCTGGATGTGTGCGTTTGAATTTAAAAATATTGGGCAGTAAGGCTTGTGAATAAATTTAAAAAAATTAATTATCATCAGTGCAGTGCTTGTGGATAAAATAGTGATTGGCAGTGGTTGCAAGCGGAAAGTACATGACAGTGTATGTTGATGATATGAACCATCCATTTAAAGGCATGATCATGAGTCACCTGATTGCCGATACGGATGAAGAACTGCATGCCATGGCAGAAAAAATTGGCATGTCCAGACTGCGCTGGCAGGCACCACCACAGCATCCCAGCCATTATGATATTAACCAGCCGATGAAGGTGCTGGCCTTGCAACACGGGGCGCAACAGATTAGCTGGATACAGTGTTCTGCCATGACCTTAAGGCGCAAATTTACTGGCGAACTGGGCCGGCCGGAAGAAGCACGTGCCTGGGCAAAGGCTAATTTTGCACGTATCAAAGCAGCACGTGCGTAGTGTGTGCATAGCAGTGTGTACGTAGCAGGGCGATGTCGCTATTGCCCTTTTATTCTAATAATGCTTTGCTAGAAGGTTTCACGTGGAAATGAATTTAAAAAATTCCACATTATCTTTAATTCACGTCATTTAATTTTTAAATTTAAAAAAGAGTAGTAAAAAATGAGTATTCATCCCGCCATTTCGGCCGCAGCGCATGCAGAAATCCAGCGCCGTTTAACGGCGGCGGAGCAGGAACATCAGGTGCGCATCCTGTATGCCATCGAATCGGGCAGCCGTGCCTGGGGTTTTCATTCGCCGGATAGCGATTACGATGTGCGTTTTGTTTATGTGCGGCCTAAAGACTGGTATCTGTCGATTGATGTGGAAGACCGCCGGGATGTGATTGAATATCCGATAGTGGATGAGATTGATATTAACGGCTAGGATTTACGCAAGGCCCTGCGCCTACAAGCCAAAAGCAACCCGGCGGTGGTGGAATGGTTGCATTCGCCGATTATTTACCGCGATGATGGTGTTTATAGCGCAGCACGCCAGTTGCTGACAGCGCATTATCATCAGCCCAAAGGCTTTTTCCATTACCGCAACACGGCAAAGTCCAACTTCCATCAGTTCCTGAAAGGGGATGAGGTGAAGCTGAAAAAATACTTGTATGTACTGCGTCCCTTACTGGCGGTACGCTGGTTGCAGCAACGTGGTGGGGTGGCGCCTATCGAGTTTGACCGCCTGCGTCAGGTGCTCGATGATCAGGTGGTGCAGCAGGCCATTGATGCCCTGCTGGTGCAAAAACGCCAGCATAGCGAGGCAGAAAAGCAGCCTGCCATTCCGGTATTACAGGCGTGGATTGTGGCGGAGCTGGACCGGCTGGAAGACGCGGTAAGCCCGGATAGCGCGCTGGACCCGGTAG
>JASLIR010000294.1 GCA_030152125.1 Alkanindiges sp. | reverse complement strand
CCATACAGCCTCACCACTGCTACGCGGCGCATCGGTTGGCTGAATATCCATCCACGCCTGATACAGCGATGGACGGATCAGGTCATTCATAGCCGCATCAATCACCGCAAAGTTACGGTGTGCAGTTGGCTTTAGCAAATCCACGCGGGTTAACAACACCCCGGCATTGGCGCTAATGGCGCGTCCTGGCTCCATATACACTTTCAAGCCAAGTTTGCTCAGTGCGGGTGCCAGTGCCTGTGCATACTCTGCCGGTGTAGGCGGCGTTTCATCCTTATAACGGACTCCCAAACCACCACCAATATCAATATGCGTGAGGTTGATGCCCTGCGCTTTCAAGCGCGCGATCATATCAATCACTTTATCCAGCGCATCAACAAACGGCGTGGTTTTAGTTAACTGTGAACCAATATGACAGTCAATCCCTACGACGTCCAGTCCTTTCAGGCTGGCAGCATACGCATAAGTCTCATATACCGTATCGCTCGGTACACCAAACTTGTTTTCTTTCAGGCCAGTCGAAATATAGGGATGGGTTTGCGCATCCACATCCGGATTCACACGCAGGGAAACCGGCGCCTTAACGCCCAAACGCTGTGCTACCGCATCAATACGCGCCAGCTCGGCATGCGACTCCACATTAAAACAGGCAATGCCCACATTTAATGCCTGTTCAATTTCTGCCTCGGTTTTGCCCAGTCCGGAAAATACCACTTTGCTGGCATCGCCACCTGCAGCCAGAACACGCGCCAGTTCGCCACCGCTAACAATATCAAAGCCCGCACCCAAACGCGCCAGCACATTTAATACTGCCAGGTTAGAATTGGCCTTAACGGCAAAACACACCTGATGATCAATAAAAGCAAATGCTTCATCAAAAGCACGGTAACTATTTTCCAGCGCTGCGCGCGAATATACATACAAAGGTGTACCATGAACTGATGCCAGCTCAGGCAAAGACACTTTTTCGGCGTGCAAAATACCGTTAATACGCTCAAAACTCATAAAACCCACTCGTAAAATCTTGTCAAATCACACTTATTTGGAATCAGCGGCCGGCGCGACGCTATCAGATACAGGCTGCGTTGCTTTATCCTGGGCAGAAGAAGACTGTGCCTCTTTTTTGGGCGCATACAGGATATAGCTGGCTTTATCGTTGTTCTTACTGGCTTCGGATGGCAACAGCAAAGGCCCTCTTTGCCCACAGGCAGACAAAGCCAAACTTGCAAGCATAAGGCAAGTCATTGCCCCACCAGACAAGAAACGCATGATGATTCCTTTAAATTAATCGTTAGCAATAACTGGCTAGTATAACCTGAGGCGACCAGCAAAGCACTGCTTTGCTGTACAGCAAGTCAAGATCGTTTTCTGGCACAGCAACTCCTTGCACACCAGTAGCCTTATCCGGTTCAGACCATAAGCTCAGGCGAATTAGTCACCAAACCCCACTTAACTATCACACACCTATCATATGAATCAGCTATGCTGTTGCTGATTAGGGCCTGTTGACAATTCAAATGAGGCTGCGAAAGTGGATGTTTTTAGACAATGCAAGGCATGAATTGCGATATTTAGTCATTCTAAATGAGCAATGAATAACGCAGCAGTGGCAAAAAACATCCCTTTCCCTTCGGGTTGTGGCTAAAATTTTCTCAAACTTCGTTGTGAAACTCAGCAAGGGCTCGCCATTGCCTGCGTTTCACGCCTTGTTTGAATCAATTTTAGCCGACAACGCAGTTCGCATATGAAATGTCAACAGACCCTAAGTACGTCATTTCATGATTAATGGGCAAGCTACCACTGGGAGCACCATGCGCAGGAGTATATATGGATATCCTAAAAAAGCTGTTAAAACAACCAAATACTGTCTGGTACTCCCAACCGGCACAGGTAGATACAGCTAAACACATTGAAATCCAGTATCTGGGTACCGCAGGCTTCGTGATTAAAAATGAACAGCGCACCATCGTGCTGGACCCGTACCTGTCGCGCCCAGGCCTGTGGGAAACCCTGAGCCAGCCTTTACAGCCTAATATTGAACTGATCCAGCAAACCATTCCCACAGCGGATGATGTGTTAATTGGGCATGCACATTATGATCATATTCTGGATGCGCCTGACCTGTGCAAATCTACCGGTGCGCGTTTAATTGGCTCGCCGGCTACCATCATGGTTGGCAAGGCAGCGGGCCTGCCGGATGCTCAAATGCACATGACGACAGGCCGTGAGGACATTGCCTGTGGTGACTGGCAGGTACGTGGTCTGCCCTCCATTCATGGCAAAGCGGTATTTGGCCGTATTCCCTTACCGGGCGACATCACCAGCCCGCCACAATGGCCGCCACGCTTTTACAAATTAAAGCATGGCCTGGTGCTTAACTGGCTGGTTAATACAGGCCCGCTGACGATAGTACATATAGATTCAGCGGATTTTCTGGAGCAGGAACTGCAGGGCTTTAAAGCCGACATAGTGTGCCTGTGTGCCATTGGCCGCCATTACCGCCCCAATTATGTAAAAGACGTGGTACGCCTGCTGCAACCAAAATGGATTATTCCCTGCCACTGGGACACCATGATTACCCCTTTACATGCCGAACCTGACTTGCTACCACAGGTCGATTTACCGGGCTTTGTCAAGGAAATTGAGGATGCAGGCTGTGAAGCAGTGGTGATGCCTATCCTGGGCAAAGCATCGTTTTAGGTTTTACAGCCAGCTCAACATCATATAGAAACAAAAAGCGCAGTGCTGAACACTGCGCTTTTTTAACACAAGAAAACCTTTAACGCTTATGGGCCCGAATCAGCACCTTTTGGTTGGCATCAAACAACTGCAAGACATTCTGGTTAAGCTGATAACCGGTAATACGCGCCAGGTTATCCATCAACTCGGCCTCCTGTGGCAAAGCCCCCCCACAATTGCTATAGCCCGCCCAGGCATCAATTACCAGGCGCTGGTTAACCTCACGGTACTTACCATACACAGCATTACAACCCGTAGAACCACTAACCTGGCTATTGCTAGCCCAGAAAAAAAGATAAGGTTTGCTACCATAGTTTTTGGCCGTATTGCCATTAATTATATCAAGGTCCCAATACACATTGGCCAAGCCCGTTGCTACTGCTTGCACAGGCAATGGCCGGTAGTCTGCTGCAGCCCCCTGTTTTTTTACAGGTTGTTGTACCACCTTGGGACTGGAACTACAGGCGGACAAAATAGCAGCAACCCCTACAATTGCCAAAATGCCCATTTGCAATGTCATTGTCTGACAATTTTTCAGCTTTTTAGTCAAATCATTCTGAATTGTCATCATAGTTTAACCTTTATATAAATCAACCAATTATAAAACATTATCAGCAGCTTAAAAAATACAAAAAAATTATCAACAGCACACTAGTGAACACGCGTACGCTCATGCTATTATCCGTTTCAACCTGTGCTTAAGTGATTATAAAGCACAAATGATAATTACATTGTTCAGTTTAAACTTGTCGCGGAGCCTCCCTAGACATGAATCAACCAAATACTGCTCGTCCACCCATTAACTGGCCCGGTGCAATTGTACTGCTCGGTATGCCTGTTATTGCGCTGGTGTTGTTCCCGTGGTACCTGTGGAATCACGATTTCAGTTTAGCAGCATGGATCAGCTTTTTTGTGTTTTTTGCCTGGAGCGGCCTTGGCATTACTGCCGGCTACCATCGCTTATGGGCACACCGTGCCTATGAAGCATCCTGGCCTGTACGTTTCATGTTAATGCTGGGCGGCACGCTGGCTATTCAGAACAGTATCCTGTTCTGGGCCTCCAGCCACCGTACGCATCACCGCCATGTAGACCATGTAGATTTAGACCCATACTCTGCCAAGCGCGGTTTCTGGTACTCCCATCTGGGCTGGATGCTGCATGACTACCCAAGTGGTACACCAAACTATAAAAACGCACCGGATCTGTTAAAAGACAAGCTGGTGATGTTTCAGGACAAATACTACATTCCGCTGGTGTTGCTGACCAATGTGGGCTTTGTAATGGCAGTGGGCTGGGCAGTTGGTGATATCTGGGGCGTTATGTTATTGGCCGGGGTACTGCGTATTATCGTAAACCACCATGTAACCTTCTTTATTAACTCGCTGGCGCACATGTACGGCAAACAGCCTTACACCGATGAAAACACCGCACGTGACAACTTCTGGCTGGCACTGATCACCTGGGGTGAGGGCTACCACAACTACCACCACATTTTCCAGTACGACTACCGCAATGGTGTTAAATGGTGGCAGTTTGACCCTACTAAATGGTTGATTCTAGGCCTGTCTAAAGTTGGCCTGACCCGTAACCTGAAACGTATTCCAAGCTTTACTATCCGCAAAGCCGAAGTAGCCATGAAGTTTAAGCGTGCTGAAAAGCATCTGGCGACCTACGGCCATGACATGCATGAAGACATGCTTGCCATCAAGCAAAAAATCGGTCAGGAATACGAAGCCTTTACCCATACCCTGAATGACTGGGCCAACCTGAAAGAGCAAAGTCTGGAAGCTAAAAAAGCAGCCGTTGCTGAAAAAATCCATCAGGCAGATGTACGCATGAAAATGGAATTCCAGTTAATGGAACAACGTATGCGTGCACATAGCGAGCGTATGGAAACCATGATGCTGAACATGAAGCGCTTTATGCGTCAATCTGCAAATGCTACCTGATAGCTGCCTAACAAGAAGATTTTAAGTTTCACGATTTACAATCCCGCCAACCTTGGCGGGATTTTTTTATGCTGAATACAGCAAACTGCATAATCATCACGCCATCAGCCAAAAATTTCGGTTAGCATAAGCCTATTAGACCAGAGCAAGCTATTACTGTGCAGATCAATAACCGCTACGCCACCCTGAACGAAAAGCTGTTTCACCGCCAGCCCGCCAAGCCCCTGCTTAACCCCCGCCCCGGACATTTCAACCAGCCTTTAGCCCTAAAGTTGAACTGTCTACCGGAGTTTGAGCAGGACTGGGTGGGCATTATTGGTGGACACCAGCTACCTGCCGGATTTGATCCATTAGCCATGGTGTATGCGGGGCATCAGTTTGGACAATGGGCCGGGCAACTGGGTGATGGCCGTGGCTTGTTACTGGCTCAACTGGTAGACCAGCAGGGACAAACGCAGGATTTACACTTAAAAGGCGCTGGCCATACCCCCTATTCAC
>JASLIR010000258.1 GCA_030152125.1 Alkanindiges sp. | reverse complement strand
GGCAGTTGCTCTTGGTACACAGGCTGCATTGATTGACCGCCAGCTGTCTTATAGCCGTAACCAGGAGCGCGAAGCCGACCGGATTGGCATGTACTTTATGAGCGCTGCCGGTTATGACCCGGCAGCCATGGCCAGTTTTTTTGAGGTGATGAACAAGAAAACAGGTTCGGTGAGTTTTTTACCGGATTTCTGGTTAACCCACCCTTTAACAGCAGAGCGTATGAGCGAAGCCAGACTGAGGGCATCGCAGTTTCCCAAGCCTAAAAAGACCCTGGCGGATAGTGCCGAGGATGATATTTTTAATACTTTGCAGTATCGCGTTGCAGTGTTAACGGATCAAGCCAGTGAGGCGCGACTGACCGCATATGCGGATAGGGACCAGGGCGCGGCTTTGGCGCTGGCAACATTTTATGCCAGGCAAGGCAAGTTTGAGCAGGCGCGTGCCTTAGCCAGCCGGATATTCAAGGAAAAGCCTAATGCCAGTATTGCAGCCATTACCCTGGCTGAGGTGGAGCTAAGCGCAAACCAGCCGCAACAGGCACTGAATATTCTGTTGCCCATTTACAGGATTATGCCGGAGAGCCGTGCACTGGCGATTAATGTGGCCAAAGCCTATACCGCACTGCACAAGGGAGATGCTGCCATTCAGGTATTGAGCCCATTTTCGGTTAAAAACAAGCGTGATGCCCTGGTTTGGCAGGCTATGGAGGCGGCAGCCAATATATTGCCGGAAGGGAACCATAAAACAATTGAGGTATTGCGTTACCGGGCCGAAAACCAGTTCTGGCGAGGTGATATGGATAATGCCATCCGCTCGCTGATGCGTGCCAGCCGCCTGGCAAAAGACAATTATGCCTTACAGGCACGTATTGAGAACCGTATTGAGGAAATGCAGGATGCCCGTTTGTTTAAAGGTTAACAGGTTAGCGTTACGGTTATGACTATTATGATTCGCCCCGTGACGCTGGCTGACCAACCCCATGTCGTGGTATTACTGGCAGCCATGGATTATCCAGATACGGAAGGCTTTATTGCGCGTAGCCTGCAACAGCAGATGGAACACCCAGATGCCTTGACACTGGTTGCAGAATACCAGCAGCAAGTAATAGGGCTGATTTCGGTGCACTTTATGGTGCAACTGGCTGTGGTTGGCGAGGTGTGCTTTATCAATTACTTAAGTGTAGACCCGGCCCGGCGTGGTTTAGGGCTGGGGGCCTTATTGCTACAGCGTGCAGAGCAATACGCTAAAGACCGTGGCTGTTATTCCATCGAGCTTTCCAGCAATTTACGCCGTAGCCGCGCGCATCAGTTTTATCTAAAACAGGGCTATAAGGAAACCAGCCGTTACTTTGTAAAGGGATTCTAAGTCGCTATGATTTTAATCGTTCTGCATATTGAAACAGGCTGTTCTGTTTGCGGGTGGTTTTAATCTGCCTATAATCCCTCATTATCCTCCTATGACGTGTTCATAGCAGTTGCCAGTAATCAATCGGTTCCAGTCAGCTGCCATGCTAAAGGAGGATAAAGATGACAATCTTAACCAATACAAAAGCAAATACAGTAACTCGCATTCAAAACGTTTATCCGGCTTTTAAAACACTGGAAGGCGACGGGTTTGAAGTGCGTAGGGCAATCCCTGCCAAACAGGCACAAGCGGTTGGCCCTTTTATTTTTCTGGATCATTTTGGCCCCATTGAGGTAAAACCCGGCGAGGCTAAAGGTGCTTCTGCGCATCCGCATGCCGGTATTGAAACCTTAACCCTGTTGCTGGAAGGTTCGTCCACTCATAAAGACAGTATGGGTAATGTCAGCAGCATGTTACCGGGTGAGGTACAGTGGATGCGGGCTGGTGCCGGGGTGATTCATGATGAAAGCCCAAGTGCCGATTTACTCATGCATGGTGGCCGTAATCATGGTGTGCAGCTATGGCTGAATATGCCCCGGGCGCATAAGCATGATGCGCCAGAATACCGTCATTTTAGCCGGGATGATATTCCTGTAATACGTGCTGAAGACGGCAGTTACCTGATAAGGCTGATTGCCGGACAGCTGGCTGGGCAGGAAGGACCCTTACGCTCCTACGGTCATCCGTTTGTAGCACATATTTCGTTTAAGCAGGCGGCAGAAATACTGCTACCAGCACCTGTAGCTGCCGAGCTAGCCGTGTATGTGATGGCTGGTACTGTACAGCTTGCCGATGATGATACACAACTGGTGCAGGAAGGCCAGATTGCCCTGTTGCAGCCCGGTGATGTGCTGAAGTTTGTGCACAGGCAGGATACTGCTGCCGAGGTGTTGTTGATAGGCGGGGATCAGTTGCAGGAAAATATTGTGCGTTATGGTCCGTTTGTGATGAATTCGGCTCAGGACATTGAGCAGGCCATCCGGGATTACCAGCGCGGGCGGATGGGAGTAATCCCTACAACTTAAGCCGTTTGTTGTACATTTCCATCATAAAAAACAAAGGCTGGCACAAGACCAGCCTTTGTTTTGAGAGCCATTTGCTATGGCAGGTTTTCGTATACCTTATTGGCCAGTGTTTGCGGTTTAATGCTAATCAGGCTTTTGCCATACGCACGCAACCACCATACCAGTTGCGAGGTAAAAGGTACCCGGGCAGTTACCTTAATATTGCCGGAGCCCAGCCTTTCGACAACCTGGTCACTGGCCAGGCTGCTTTCAAAAAAGCTTTGCCCGGACTGTTCGTCAAAAATCAGCTCTACGGTAACAGGTTCAACTTCCTGCTCCTTATATTTAAAGCCAAGGGCACCCGAATCCAGATAGTCATCAATATTAAA
>JASLIR010000223.1 GCA_030152125.1 Alkanindiges sp. | reverse complement strand
ATCTATGCCTTCCACATCTGTAAGCGCGTCTGCAATGCTGTTAATCCGCTTATCCAGTAAATCTTTTTGCTGGATAACCGTAATGCTGGCCGGTGCATCGGTCAGCTTTTGTTCAAAACCGGATGCGGTAAGCACAATAGTAGGAAGATTATAGGATTGAAGAGCGGCGCTGCTATCCTCATTGGCCATTGCCATACCAGATAGGCTAAGTGCGGAGATGCCAAGCATACTTAAGCTTAAGTGGTTAAGCCTGGTGCTGGCAGGATGTTTGGCAGACAGTAGCCCTGTAACAGAATGGTTGACGGCGCGCATATAATCCCCTGTGATGATAAAAAGCCTGATCGCGCGGGCGATTTCAGGCTAAATTGACAAACTGCAGGGGAGGTTATTAAGAATTATTTTCATTATCAATAACGCTGATAAAAAAAGGCAGAATAGTTATCGTATTAAGTTTTGCTTAAGTTGATTAAGTTTTTGTTAAGCTAATGCTGCTAGACTGAGGCGGGTAAATGTACATCTACCTGCAAGCCGCCTAAATCCGACTGGCTTAGCATAATACGGCCATGTAGCTGATCCAGCGCAGTTTTAACAATAGCCAGCCCCAGTCCACTGCCAATAATCTGCTGATGGGCTGGTGAGCGGTAAAAGCGCTGAAATACTTTTTCGATTTCCTGGGTGTTAATGCTGCTGCCGCTGTCCTCAATCCTTAAAATGGCCTTGGTCTGGTTGGCAAACAGGGAAATATGAATACTGCCTTCCGTAGGCGTGTACTTGATGGCGTTATCCAGCAGGTTGGTAATAATGGAGTTAATTTGCCCTGGGTGGGCACGTACATATATTTCTTCCAGTTGCTCAATACCCAGATTAATGTCCTTATTTTCAATGGAGGGGTATAGCTGTTCGATACACTGCTTCAGCGCGTCGGTCAGGTTAATACGCTGGTAGGCCTGTGCTGAAGTAATGCTTTCCTGATGCACCAGGCTCATCATCTGGCTCACCAGGTTCTGGATACGTAATAGGCCTGCTTCCACACTGTTAAAGGATTTTCTGGCGTCCTGCGAGTCATCTACATAGGTTTTTAAAATTTGCAGTTGCAGGTTTAGCGCGGTAATTGGCGAGCGCATTTCATGTGCGGCATTGGCAATAAACTGTTGCTGCTGGTTCTGGTAGTTCTGGATACGCTGAAACATCTGGTTTAATGCCAGCACCAGGGAGTAGAGCTCCTTGGGCAGGTGCTCTGCCTTTAAGGCATGAAAGTCGGTGGCCTCGCGGCGTGAGATTTCCCGTTCAATCAGGGTAAGCGGTTTCAGGTTTTTTAGCAGCAGGAAAAACAGGATAACAATAAACACTGGCGATACCAGTAAATAAGGCAGCAGGATATGACTGAGGGTGAGCTGCAATACATGGCGGTGTACGTCCGCCCGTGAGGCTTCTATTTTCAGGTCATAGTTATGCTCTATATTGGCAGCGCGCAGCACCTGATACTGGGCATCCATATGGCTGCTACGTGCTGCACGTACGGATGGCGCTGTGGCAGGTAGCGGCTGGGTGATACGGATTAAGGATAATGTCAGTTCATTATCATGAATCTGGTAACGTTTACTAAAAACCGGAACGCCAATGTGGTGAATCTGGTTTTCTACAAGCGTGGCAAAAATCTCCATCTTATAGAATAGTTTTTTCTCGTATTCGCTTTTGGTGTTGATGTAGGCAAAAATAAACACGGTAAGAAACAGCACCATGACCAGTGCCGCAAACAGTACAATAATGCGTTTGGTCAGTGAGTGCCGTTCCTCAAACAGGTGTTTAAGCATCACTGATGCCTATTTTATAGCCCAGTCCGCGAATGGTTTTAATAAACTTTTTGCCCAGCTTGTTGCGCAAGTGGTGAATGTGTACTTCTACCGTATTACTTTGCAGGTTTTCTGCATTATCCGACAGCTTTTGTTCCAGCTGCTCGCGTGAAAAAATGTGCGTGGGATTGGTGATCAGGGTTTCCAGAATCGCCCATTCCTTGGCAGAAATATCCACCAGCTGCTGGCCTTTATATACGGTTAAACTATCGGGCAGCATGCGTACATCGCCAATCTGGTATTCGGTCTGGATGTCGCCTTTGGCACGGCGCAGCAGGGCACGGATGCGCGCCAGCAACTCGTCCATGTGGTAAGGCTTTACCAGATAATCATCGGCACCATGTTCCAGCCCTTTTACGCGGTCTTCAATACTGTCACGTGCGGTGATAATCAGCACTGGCAGTTCGCTGCTTTTGCGGATATGGCTTAACACATCCATGCCGTCAATTTGTGGTAAACCAAGATCCAGCAGAATCAGCTCGTAGTGATTCAGCTCAAACAGCTTGACGGCCTGTGAGCCGGATTTTGCCCAGTGAATATCAAAACCGGCCTGCTTTAACAGAACGCAGGTCGATTCACCAATCATGTTGTCATCTTCGATCAATAAAATGGTCATAATGCTAATTCGGGTTTCCACAGGTCATGTTGTTGGTTCGTTTATGTAGTGTAATGGCTTTAAAAAGTTTTTTTGTTGTAAAAGTTTGAAAGCTAACTATTTAAACTTGCCAGCATAATTAAACGTGTTAGTGTAATTGCCGATAGCAATATAAAGGATAGAAGGAGCGCTGCCCCCATGAGCAAATATCAATATCAAACCCTGAGTACCAGCCTGGAAGAAGGGGTACTGGTATTAAGCCTGAATCGCCCGGAACAAATGAATGCCTTTACCGTAGAGATGGCAAATGAACTGGTCGATTTTTTTGAGCATGCCAGTGACGACGACGATATTGGTGCCATTGTGGTGACCGGAAGCGGCAAGGCCTTTTGTGCGGGGATGGATTTATCCCGCGAAGGTAATGTATTTGGCCTGGATGAAAGTTTGCAGCCCTGTTTAAAGGATATGACCCAGCACCGCAAGGAACATGCCATTAAACATGGCGTGGCAGATACCGGTGGCCGCGTGGTGCTGTCGATTTTTGAATGCAAGAAACCGGTAATTGCAGCCATTAACGGTGCAGCGGTAGGAATTGGCGCGACCATGACGCTGGCGATGGATATTCGTCTGGCTTCGGAAAAAGCCAAAATTGGCTTTGTGTTTGGCAAGCTGGGGATTGTGCCGGAAGCGTGCTCCAGCTGGTTTTTGCCGCGCATCGTGGGCATTCAGCAGGCGCTGGAGTGGGTGTATAGCGCAGAGATTTTTGATGCGCAAACTGCCAAAGAAGGCAGGCTGGTAAAACAGGTGTATCCGGCTGAGCAGTTGCTGGATGAAGCCAAAAAGCTGGCCCACAAGTTTATTCATGGCCGTTCGCCGGTAGCGATTGCACTGGCGCGACAAATGCTGTACCGCAATAGTGCAGCAAACCATCCCTTACAGGCGCATCAGGTGGATTCACTGGCCATGTTTTACACCAGCATTGGGGATGGCAAGGAAGGCGTTAATTCCTTTAAGGAAAAGCGCACCCCGCAATTCAAGCAGAAAGCCTCGCAAATGCCATCATTTTATCCGTGGTGGTCTGATGTGCAGGATATCACCTAAAGCAGTGATGCCGCGCCTGATATAGCCGGCGATAGAAAGCCCTGTTCAGGTAAAATCTGGATAAATCCTTAGCTGAACAAAATTGCCGGTATGCCACCAGTGCATGCCGTCCTTTTTTGCCTATTTTTTGCAGCTATTTACAGCAGTTGCTGCCGGGTTGCAAAATGCCAGGCTGTGCATATTGGCATCCAGTCGCATGGGTGAGAGGGCGTGAAATAATTCCTAAAGGACTTTTTACAGTTTTTTTTGTATAAGCGGTCAGCTTAGCATATACTAATCGCCTTTAATTTTTAGCTTAACATTACATATTATCGAGGAAGCCATGCAAGTAACGACTGAAACGGTTTCGGGCGTTGCCCGTCGTCTGAATGTGACTGTACCAACCAGCCGCATTAACGAACAATTTGAAGCGCGTTTGCAGCGTGCAGCCAAAACAGTAAAAATCAATGGCTTTCGTCCAGGTAAGGTGCCGATGTCACGTATCCGCGCCGATTACGGCCCGGGCATCCGTCAGGATGTGATTAACGACATCATTCGTGACACCGTGTTTGAAGCAATTCAACAAGAAAAAATCAATGCTGTTGGTGCGCCAAACATTGAGAAAGTTGACCTGAATCAGGACAACCTGGTGTACGAAGCGACTGTAGAAGTGTATCCGGAAGTAAAACTGGACAGCTTTGACAAGATCACCGTTGAGCGCAAAACGACTGAAGTGAATGACGCTGACGTTGAAACCATGATTGAAAACCTGCGCAAGCAGCGTCAAACCTGGGCTGACACCAAGGGCATGGCTAAAAAAGACATGCAGGCTACCTTTGACTTTGAAGGCAGCATTGACGGCGAGAAGTTTGAAGGCGGCAGCGCGCAGGACTTTAAACTGGTACTGGGTTCCGGCCGTATGATCCCAGGTTTTGAAGATGGCATCATTGGTATGAAAACCGGTGAAGAGAAAGTGATTGACGTTACTTTCCCTGCTGACTACCAGGCTGAAAACCTGGCTGGCAAAGCAGCACAGTTCAAAATTACCGTGAAAAAAGTTGAAAAGCCAAAGCTGCCTGAAATTGATGCCGAGTTCCTGAAAGTATTTGGTATTGAAGAAGGTGAAGGTGAAGGCATTGACAAGCTGAAGGCTGATGTTCGCAAGAACATGGAGCGTGAAGTGAAGAACAGCCTGCGCGTACAGGTTAAACAGGCTGCTTTTGACGCTATTCTGGCTAACAACGAAATCGAAGTACCATCTGCCATGGTTGCTGAAGAAATTGGCCGTCAACGCCAGCAAATGCTGCAACAGTTTGCCCAGCAGTTTGGTGGTGCACAACAGTTTGACCAGAACATGCTGCCGGACGAGTTGTTCCGTGAACAGGCTGAACGTTCAGTTAAACTAGGTGTACTGGTTGGTCAGGTATTGCAGGATGCCAAACTGGAAGTGGATCAGGACCGCGTAAAAGCGCTGATTGAAGAAACTGCCCAGTCTTATGAAGACCCAAGCGAAGTGATTGAGTACTTCAGCAACGACAAGCAACAACGCGCGCAAATTGAAGCGGTTGTGCTGGAAGACCAGGTAGTTGACTACATTCTGGCTAATGCCCAGGTAAGCGACAAGCCGGTAAGCTATGAAGAGTTGCTGAAAGAACAGCAACAACGCAACGCACGTTAATCTCCATACGCTGATTCTTGCCGTTTAATCAACAGGCATTGTGGTTTGACCGCAATGCCGGATGAGTAAAGGCGGTGCCAGCTGTATAAAAGCTGTTAAAAAGGAGCGTCCACGGATGCTCTTTTTTTATGTCCGGAAGCTGCTTAAGTACTTTAAAAAACTGAACTGGCCAGTGTATGAGTGATGTATCACCTGATGCCAATGAATAAAAATTTAAAAACCCTGCTAAAACAGCACTTGAAAAGGCAAAAAATGACCACATCGTTACTATGCGATAATAAACCCCCTTTGCATTTTATGCGGTTATCCGCCATAGTGTGGGGATATTGGTTACAATTAAATGTTCAGGAATAACGACAGTGTCATTCGATCTATTTGCAGCGCAAAACGCGTTAGTACCAGTGGTGGTGGAGCAGTCTTCCCGTGGGGAACGTTCTTTTGATATCTATTCACGCCTGCTGCGTGAACGGATTATTTTCCTGTCAGGCGAAGTGGAAGACCACATGGCTAACCTGATTGTGGCGCAGTTGCTGTTCCTTGAAGCAGAAAACCCTGACAAGGATATTCACCTGTATATCAATTCACCAGGTGGTTCTGTAACTGCCGGTATGGCCATTTATGACGTAATGCAGTTCATCAAGCCGGATGTATCTACCACTTGTTTGGGTCAGGCTGCTTCCATGGGTGCGTTCCTGCTGAATGCTGGTGCACCGGGCAAGCGTTATGCCCTGGCTAATGCACGTATCATGATTCACCAGCCGCTGGGTGGTTTCCGTGGTCAGGCCTCTGACATTGAAATTCACGCCCGTGAAATTTTGCAAATTAAGGAAAAGCTGAACCGTTTGATGGCGCAGCACAGTGGTCAGGATTATGAGCGTCTTGCGCGCGATACCGACCGCGACAACTTTATGACCGCAGATACCGCACGTGAGTATGGTCTGGTGGATGCAGTATTGACCAAACGCCCTTAAGGCGTTTGTTTTATCAGGAATTTGGAGTTCTCATGTCCGATTTATCCAAAGGACAAAAAACCTGTTCTTTTTGTGGCAAGCGTCAGTCCGAGGTCAGCAAGCTGATTGCTGGCGAGGATGCCTACATTTGTAATGAATGTGTGGACGTTTGCCTTGACCTGGTACAAACCAGCCAGCAGGTTGATGATGGCGAGTGGTCCAAGCGGCCACTGCCTAAACCAGCCGAAATCCGTGCCGAGCTGGATCAGTACGTGATTGGTCAGGATTTTGCCAAAAAGACGCTTTCTGTAGCAGTGTATAACCACTACAAGCGTTTAAAAGCCAGCCAGCGCGTGGCAGGCCACCATGGTGCCAAAGATGCACTGGTGGAGCTATCCAAGAGTAATATCCTGCTGATTGGCCCGACTGGTTCCGGTAAAACCCTGCTGGCGCAAACACTGGCGCGTTTGCTGGATGTGCCTTTTGCCATGGCCGATGCCACCACCTTAACCGAAGCCGGTTATGTGGGTGAGGACGTGGAAAATATCGTGCAGAAGCTGCTGCAAAAAGCGGATTACGATATTGAAAAAGCACAGAAGGGCATTATCTACATCGACGAGATTGACAAGATTACCCGCAAGAGTGATAACCCGTCGATTACCCGTGATGTGTCCGGTGAAGGTGTACAGCAAGCCCTGCTGAAAATGATTGAAGGGACGGTTGCTTCCATTCCTCCACAAGGTGGCCGTAAGCACCCACAGCAGGAATTTGTGCAGGTAGACACCAGCAATATCCTGTTTATTTGTGGTGGTGCGTTTGCCGGGCTGGAAAAGCTGGTGAAGCAGCGTCATGAAAAAGGCGGTATTGGTTTTAACGCGGAAGTGAAGAAAAAAGACGAGTCCAAAAAGCTGGGCGAGTTGTTCCGTGAAGTAGAGCCAAGCGACCTGATCAAGTATGGCCTGATTCCCGAGTTTATTGGCCGCTTACCGGTAGTTGCTACCCTGGGCGAACTGGATGAAGCTGCACTGATGCAGATTCTGACTGAGCCGCGTAATGCGCTGATCCGCCAGTACCAGTACCTGTTTGAAATGGAAAATGTGGACCTGGTGTTTGAAGAGGCTGCCTTGCGTGCCATTGCCAAAAAGGCACTGGAGCGCAATACCGGTGCCCGTGGCTTGCGTTCCATCCTGGAAAACGTGCTGCTGGAAACCATGTATGAGCTGCCATCTGCCAAGGACATTGGTACAGTAACCATTACTGAAGCCGTGATTACTGGTAGTGCCAAGCCGCTAATTGCGCAGGAGCGCCTGCCAAAGGAAGCCCAGCCGGAGAACAAGTTCAGCGAGCATTTAAAGCTGGTTGATCCGGTTAAAAGTGCATCCTGATTGCTGGTCTGATGCAATAAAAAACGCCCGTAAGGGCGTTTTTTATTGGGTATAACTTTTAGTACTGATTGATTGGTACTGATTGATCTCGCCTTATTGATGCTGTTAGACTCCCCACGTCTAGTTTTTCAGGAGCGCTGTGTGAGTACTTGCTCGGGTGACAGTAGTCAGCCAGTTATATTGCAATAGGTATCACAAGACGCGCCTTTAGCTCCGCCTTGTGCATACAGGGTATGGAGTCCTTCCAATAATTATCCACGCTAATATTACTGGTTCTTTTTAAGCTATTGAGTTGACCTCAGGTAGCGGGTTACTTGCACGTGCTTCTTTTTGATGAGGAGTAATGTGTATGTTCCTGAAAAGTTTTATTCAGAACAAAATATACCAGTGTCTGTTTGCATGCCTGTTCCTCATGATGGCGGGACTGAATGCCGCTATGGCTGGGCGTCCCATGAATGTGGATGATGCTGCCCTGGTGAATCCAAAAAGCTGTCAATTGGAATCATGGTTCCAGCACAATCAGAATTCCAGAGAGTTCTGGATGGTACCGGCATGCAATCCAACTGGAAACCTGGAACTGGCTGCCGGGGCTGCCCGCATGCTGCATCCACAGGCCAAAGACCATACCCTGTATGCTCTTCAGGCTAAAACTATATTGAAATCAATAGATAGCTCCAGATGGGGGCTGGCAATGGCTGCTGGAACCCAGTTTGATGACACGCAGCATTTACATGGAGATGTATTTGTTAACCTGCCTTTGAGTCTTTCTTTTTATGACAGTCGTTTACTGCTGCATTCCAATGTGGGTTGGTTGCATGTGCGCGAAGGAAAGCGTCACCTGTTGAGCTGGGGCACTGGCAGTGAATTTGCGCTGCATGATGACCTTAGCCTGATTGCTGAAGTGTATGGTAACCAGCAGGATAGGCCCGACTTTCAGTTGGGTTTTAAAAGCTGGCTTAAAAAGGAGTATATCCAGCTGGATGCAACATATGGCGATAAGCTGGGCAGTCAGGGAGATGCTGCATTTTTCTCGCTGGGACTGGTATTTCTAACTGATGCGCTATTTTATTAAGCGGGAGAGAAACAGAATGGCCAAGAAAATAAAAGATAAATCTTCATTGCTTAACAGTACGGAAAACGAAGTGATTACTGCGGTGATTGTATTGTATCTGCTGATCGTTGCCGTAATGGTTGTGGTCCATTATATCCAGCCTTCGGATCAGAAAACCGAAAGCTCATCAACCTCGGTTTCACATCGTCAGTAGGAGGCAGGACATGATTATTAGTTATATCCAGTCTGATCATGTACTGGCAGCAGTTCAGGGCATTCCAGCAGAGCTGGGCCGGTTGCCGGTCTGGGTTGAAGTGAACCAGCCAACTGGGGACGAGTTAAAACTGCTGGTTGCCAGCTTTGGTATTGAACCAGCTGCAGGTCAAAGCTCCATGGAAACAGACATCGGCAATTATTTGTATATCCGTTCCGAATTGCTAATGGTGAACAAGCCGAATGAACCAAAATTTGGCAAAGTCTATTTTATTCTGGGTGAGCATGTGATTGTTAGCATCAATCATCATGACCAGTTTAAGCCGTTTGAAGGAGCTTTGCGCCGGCTTAACAGGAAGCCTGCTAATCATGCCAGTGCCCGGGCGGTGTTACGCGTGCTGCTGCAAGTGGCGAATGATAATGCAGATGCGGTGATTGACAGCATTGCTGATGAGCTGGAACAGACCTCGGAAGAAATATTCCGTATTTCAGAAGGGCGTAGTGCTGATGGTAAAGAGCTGGGGGTACAGGATCTGCTGGAAACCATTATTCGCTTGAACAAGAAAGAAGAGCTGATTTCCCGTTGCCTGGAGGCACAACTTTCGCTGATGCGGGCAGTCAGGTATTTGAATGGCGAGGTGGATAATATTTTGGAGTCCGAGTTACAAATTCTGGTCTCTGAGCTGGCTGGCGATGTAGTAGAAGTGAAGGAGCATGCTTCTTTTGAGTATGAAAAAGTGCGCTATCTGCAAAATGCAGTGACCAATATTCTGAATATCAAGCAGAACCAGATTGTGAAAGTATTTACCATCATTACAGCGGTATTTTTACCTCCAACCCTGGTAGGCACTTTTTATGGGATGAACTTTGCGGTAATGCCTGAGTTATCGTGGGAGCATGGTTTTTTATACTCCATGCTATTAACGCTGGCTGCTGCCATTTTGCCACTGGCGTATATCAAGCATAAGGGCTGGTTACGTTAGATGTGACGCCTATCTGCGTACAAGGCGTAAAGACATTTGGATAGAGTAAAGGCTGGAAATGCACCAGCCTTTTTATGGTATGTTTTATTGCATCGGCTGGCGCTTAGTAGCCCATTTGCCTGCTGGCCAGTTCTTTCATAATTTCCTCGGCACCGCCGCCAATCATGTTTACCTTTACGTCACGGTAAATACGCTCAGAACGCGTGCCACGCATAAAGCCCATGCCACCCAGCGTTTGTACCGCCGCATCAGCACAGAACTGCATACAGCGTGTGGCCATGTTCTTGGTCATGCACAACTGGGCAATTAGGTCGTTACCCTGCTGCGAGGGCTGGCCCAGGCGCCATGCAGTGTCTTCTAGCAGGGCGCGGGTAGTGGTCA
>JASLIR010000222.1 GCA_030152125.1 Alkanindiges sp. | reverse complement strand
GGGATGATTGCTGGTCACCACCCCGCGAATTCCCCTCCAAATATTGGATTGGTAGGCAATCCAGTTTTTGGGATTTTGATTTTTTTCCATATGCTAGTCATAATGTCTTCTTAGAGGATGAATTTTTTAAAAATAAGTTTAAGTAAATTTATGAATGATAAAATTGACATCCTTAAAGCAAGATCAAAAGCCAAATTTTCGAACGCCTACGGCGTTCGAAAATTTGATGGGGTTTCGAGGGCGGTCCCTCCAAACCTCCCCTAGTAAACATCCCGGCGATAACGCTGTTCAGTTGCCAGTCGTTCCATGATGCTTTCACCCAGAATATCGTTCAGCACTTGATCCACCGCTGGTGCCATGCCTTCAATGCTGCCGCATACATAAATGGATGCACCTTCGCTTACCCATTGCTTCAATAACTCAGCCTGTTCAGCCAGGCGCTGTTGCACGTATACGCGCTGCTCCTGATCCCTAGAGAAAGCCAGGTCAGCGCGCTCCAGATGCCGTTCCGCCAGCCAGTGAGTAATCTGCTCATGGAAAAAGAAATCATGCTGGCGCTGGCGCTCACCAAAAATCAGCCAGTTACGCTGAA
The DNA here is from genome assembly GCA_030152125.1 of Alkanindiges sp. GTDB lineage: Bacteria > Pseudomonadota > Gammaproteobacteria > Pseudomonadales > Moraxellaceae > JASLIR01. The sequence goes on along the minus strand of JASLIR010000222.1, from coordinate 1,947 downwards.
TTTTATGCAGTTCACGGTGCTTGAGGATACTGAGCAGGCCAGCAATCCCGGTGCCGTTACCAATCAGGATAATCGGACGGTTATCATCCGGGGCGTGGAAGTTTTCGTTACTGCGGATGCGTAAGCGAACATTTTCTTCTACGTTTGCATGCCGGGTTAGCCAGCCGGAACCCAGACCATATTCACCATTGGTATCGCGCTGCTGGCGGATTACCAGTTGCAGGTAACCATCCTGTGGAATGGAGGCAATGGAGTATTCACGGCTTGGCAGGGCAGGCAGGGCATCCGCCCAGTCCTGGGCTTGCTGTGGGCGGCTGCTAAGGCCCGCTAGCGCAGTGTCCGTCAGGTTGCTATAACGCAAGGCATCAAAAAGGCGGATGGGCTGTTGCTGGTATTGCACCAGTGTATTGGCCTCCAGTTGCTGTGCGGCAATAAAGCCTTGAATACGTTCATCACTATTGCCACACTGGATTTCCGCAATATCACCGGCATTCCAGGTGGTTTCATAGCTGGCGCTCAGCTGGATGCTGTAGGCTGCTTCACCTAGGCTATCCGGGTTAAGCAGTTCACGCTGGTCAAGCGTCCAGGGGTCAAATATTTTTTCTGCAATGACAGATTGCAGTTTGGCATGTGTGGTTTCTGCCAGTAACTGGTTCCAGCGCTCCAGGTCTGCTGCATTGCCATTATTCACTTCAACCAGTTCAAATAATGGCCTGGCACCACTTTGTTTTAACCAGGCATTCACCTGGTGCCCAAAACCACAGAAGCTGTCCTTATATTCACGGTCACCCAGTGCCAGTACGGCATAGTTGAGGTGTTCAAGTGCCAGGGGTTTATTCAGCTGTTTTTTGGCAAACAGGCGGGCATTGTCCGGTGGCTCACCCTGACCATAGGTGCTGACCACAAAAATCACTTTCTCATTGTTGCTTAAATCACTTTCGGTCAGTTTATCCAGCCCCAGCACGCGGGCAGCAATACCAGCCTGATGCAGGCTATGCGCTGTACGCCAGGCCAGCTGTTCGGCATAACCGGTTTGGCTGGCATATACAATCAGCCATGCCTGTTGGTCTGCTGCCGGGCTTACATCCAGCTGTGCAGCTTTGGTCAGTTTTTTCTGCTTGCGGCGCTTTAAATACAGCATCCAGCCGGTAATAAAGAATAAGGGCATGGACAGGGCGGCCAGCATGGTTAAAAACTGCCATACAGGACCAAAGAAATTACCACGGTGTACCGGCAGCATGCTGCTCATGATTTTTTCATTCAGCTTTTTATCGCGGTAGTAGCTGAGTTCCTTAATTTCCTGTGCCTTCAGGTCATATTTAAAGGTATTGCGGGCGCGTTCATGCTGTGGCAGGGCATCCAGAAAGGTCACTTCCAGGGTTGCTTTAGCCGGTACTTTAAAGCTGGCGGTGGAGTAAGCTTTCACCTGCTGGTTAAATGCCTGCCAGCCTTGCTCCAGCGCGGTAGCGGCATCTATTTTTTTAGTATCATCTGCCTTGGCATTTTCCGCTGTTGCTTGAGCTGGTTGTTTAGCGCTATCAGCAGCCACAGCTGCACTGGGTTGTTGCCCTTGCGCTGCCGGACGTGGGGTAGCCTCGCCACCACCTTGCGGCTGGGGACGATCCACCTGCATGACTTTAAATAGCGCATCACGGTACCAGTCATAAGACCAGTAAAGCCCGGTAAGTGACAGTAACAGATAGAAAACCAGTACCCAGGTACCCACAATGGCATGCAGGCTCCATAAAAAGCTGCGGCCATTCAGGGTCCATTTCACCGCAAACCATTCACGCAGGCTGCTTTTTTTCGGCCAGCGCATGTACAGGCCGCTGAGTACGAAAAATATCAGGATAATGGTACAGGCACCGGTCAGCTGTTTGCCAAACTCGCTGGTGGTTTTACCCTCATAAATTTCCTTTTTAGCAAAGTCACCGGTTGCCATACGGC
>JASLIR010000202.1 GCA_030152125.1 Alkanindiges sp. | reverse complement strand
GGTTAGGAATATCTGATCAACCTAAAGAACCTGCTATCATATCACTTTGTCTGTGCCATCGCAGTTGTTGAATCTGTGACGTGCCTTTAAAACCTGAAAAGCCAGGCGGCGTATTTATTTAAAATGCGTCACATTGACCTGGTTAATGCTGTGGAACAACTTTGCTGATGGCTAAAACTTCTTTTAAACCAGACATGCTGCACGGCATTAGTGCCAGTTGTGTGTTTCTGGACAAACTGGTATCTCCAGTTACCCTACAGGCTTGGCCAAGCATACTGGACTTTCTGGTGGAGCGCTTTCCTGCTATTTGCCGTGATGAATGGCTTGGCCGGATGCAGCGTGGCCTGGTACTGAATGAAGAAGGACAACCTATCAGCGCTGACACAGCCTATCGTCCCTATGGCAAGGTTTTTTATTACCGTGAAGTAGCACAGGAAACAGAAGTTCCTTTTAAGGAAAAAATCCTGTTTGAATCCGAACACCTACTGGTGGTAGATAAACCACATTTTTTAGCGGTTTCGCCGACGGGTAAATATGTGCAGCAAACTTTACTCTCACGCCTTAAGCAGCGCTATGCCGATGACCAGCTTAGCCCCATTCACCGGCTGGACCGGGAAACAGCTGGCGTGATGCTATTTTCCCGCCAACCGGAAAGCCGCCACTTATATCACGCGCTTTTTCAAAACCGGCAAGTAGAAAAAACCTATCAGGCCATTGCCCGGTTTAACCCTGATTTACAGTTGCCCATGCATTACCAAAGCTGCATGGCCAAAGGCGAACCTTTTTTCAGGATGCAGGAAATTGCCGGGCAGCCCAATAGCAGCACCTGGATTGAGCTGATTGAGCAGAAAGACAAGCTGGCGCGTTATCGCTTAAAGCCGGTGACTGGTAAACAGCACCAGCTGCGCGTTCATCTGGCGGCCTTAAACATCCCTATTTTACACGACCCTTTTTATCCGGACCTGATTGAAAAGGCAGCAGATGATTTTAGCCAGCCATTACAGTTACTGGCGGAAGAAATCAGCTTTATAGATCCACTGATTAGAACTAAAGTTACATTTAAGAGCAGCTATACGCTGAAATTTGCATAATGTAAAATTTATGATGATAATGTAATGACAGTGCAATGAATTTTATGTTCTAATGTCCGACAATTTTAAATGTATTGTTCAACAACTGTACATGGAACATTTTTTGCATTATCTTTGGGCATACAGTTACATCACAATGTAATGTAGCGCTGTACACAAAAGAGTGTAAGTAAAAGGTTTGGTTATAAGGGAAACGCTATGCGCCGCACAGAAGTTTATCAGGTTCGTCTGGATGTGCATGAAAAGAAACAGGCCTTTGCTGTATTTAAGCAACTGGGGATTAGTCCTGCACAGGCCATTCGCCTTTTCTTCAGGCAAGTTGTTGTTACCCGCTCTATTCCCTTCTCTATTGAGCAAGGCGCAGCCGGTTTAGAGCCGGAAATTATTAGCCCTAAAAAACGAAAAAATGATAGTAGTGAGCTTGTGGAAGCAGAAGACTTACTAACGGCAGCCAGTAACCCGGATTTTAATGCATTGTCTGATCAGGACGTGTTTGACCAACTGGATGAACTGTTAAAAGACCGCTAAGCGATACAGTCGCTTTTACCATCGCATATGAAGCGTTTTAACGGCCAAAAAAGATAACAAAAAGCCCTGAAAATTCAGGGCTTTTTAGACTGTAAAACCTTAATGCATCAATTATGCAGTGACGGTTTCCAGTGGCAGGTGGGCATACGTCACGCCAGCCATTTGCTCAGCGATTCTTAATACCTGGCAGCTATAGCCAACTTCGTTGTCGTACCATACATACAGGGTAACGCGGTTACCGCTGGTAATCGTAGCCTGCGCATCAAATACACCAGCTGCACGGGAGCCAATAAAGTCAGAAGATACCACTTCGGTAGAGTTGGTATAGTCGATCTGGCCTTGCAGGTTGGAATGCAGGGAAATCTGACGCAGGTATTCGTTGATTTCTTCGCGGGTTACTTCCTGTGCCAGATTCAGGTTCAAGATAGCCAGCGATACGTTTGGTGTTGGTACGCGTACAGAGTTACCGGTCAGCTTGCCTTTTAATACCGGCAGTGCTTTGGCAACCGCTTTGGCCGCACCAGTTTCGGTAATAACCATGTTCAGGGTAGCAGCACGGCCACGACGATCAGCCTTGTGATAGTTGTCAATCAGGTTCTGGTCATTGGTGAACGAGTGAACCGTTTCAACGTGACCATTTTCAACGGTGTACTTGTCGTTAATCACTTTCAGCACAGGCGTAATGGCGTTGGTAGTACAGCTTGCCGCACTGATAATCTTGTCTTCGTCCAGAATATCCGTATGGTTTACACCAAACACCACGTTCTTCATTTCACCTTTACTTGGTGCAGTCAGAATCACACGGCCAATACCTGGGCACTGTAAATGTACTGCCAGGCCTTCGGCATCACGCCATTTACCAGTGTTATCAATCAGCAGGGCGTTTTCAATACCGTACGCGGTATAGTCCACTTCGCTTGGGCTGGCAGCGTAAATTACCTTGATGTAGTTACCATTCGCAATAATGGCTTCGTTTTCTTCATCAACAGAAATAGTGCCATCAAATGAACCATGTACAGAGTCACGACGCAACAGGGATGCACGCTTGGACAGGTCGCCATCGGAAGACTTGCGTACCACAATGGCTTTTAAGCGCAGACCACGGCCCAGACCAGACTGCTCAATAATCAGGCGCGCCAGGATACGGCCAATACGGCCAAAACCGTACAATACAACGTCTTTACTTTGCGCATCACATTTACTGTTTGCAGCAGGTGCCAGTGCAGCTTTCAGGAACGACTCCAGATCGCCACCTTTTTGCTTGTATTCGTAGGCCAGCTTGCCAATGTCCACTTCACAGCAGCCAAAGTTATCCAGCTTGCTGATCGCTTCCAGAATAGGCATGGTGTCTACAACAGACAACTCCACAGAAATCATGCGCGCACGGCGGTGATTTTTCAGGATTTGAATAACGGAGCGGTTAACCAGTGTGCGGCCATAGACTGAAATAATCACGTCTTTTTCGCGGTACAATTGACCAATCAGGGAAATCATGCGCTCAGCAATTTGTTCGCGGTTTTTCCAGCGCGCATAGTGTTCGCTGTTCAGGGCAATGATGGTCTCTTTACTACTCACGGAGTATTCCTCTTTTTCGCTATGTGCCAGACTAGACATCGTGACAGAATTTGAAGTGGGCATATTGTAATAGAAAATTCATGCAGTGTTAATCCGCATTAACTAAAATTATTAGCTACATTTCCTAAAAGAATACCATGCCGCAAATTCATCAACCATCATGATAACTACGGATAGCCTCCCACTTGAATGCTGCCAGCATTAAAACACCCTTAGTTGGTCGCAATCGCCTGTTTATGCGGGGTATAAATCAATTTTGATACATCATAACCCTGTGCACGGGCAGCCTGTAAATATTCATCCAGCATCTGTTTATCCAGTTTCGGACTACGTGACAGAATCCATAAATATTTATGCGTCGGCCCACCCACCAGTACTGTCTGATAATTTTCATCCAGTTTTAGTACCCAGTAATCTCCCTTGCTAAAAGGAAGCCACTTTAAGCCATTGGGTAAAAAACTGACTTTCAACTTGCTATTGGCGGCATTAACTGCGGTAGCCTCGCCTTCCGACCCAATAATTTCTGCATTACTTTTACGGCACTGGTTAAGCACCCGCACCTTGCCATTTGCCTTCAGGCTGTAGTGCGCAGTGGTATCACTGGCGCATTTACGCTGAAAATACATGGGTAAATGGGCAATTTCATACCACAGCCCCACATAACGCTGTAAATCAACTTGCCTTACCGCTTCAACTGCGCTGGATTTTTCCTGCGCATATGTAGTACCTGCAAGCAGTATGGCTGTTAAAAGCCCCACACCGATTATTGACCACTTGAGAATAAGCCCAGGTTGTTTATCAGCACCGACTATACGCATGACACCATACACCTCGCAGCATTTTCCTGTAGTTATGCAGGATTCCCTGCTTTATGAACAGCATAGTCCTGTGTTTTTATTTTTAATTTTTGATAATCCGGTAATTCAGCGCTTGATAAATGGATGGCTTTCAATGTTCAATACGGCATTTTTTATATAGTTTAATTTTTAAGGTCACAACAAATGGAAAAATTTTTCGAAAAATCCATGTATGCCTCACGCTGGCTATTAGCACCCGTATATTTTGGCCTTTCCCTGGCACTGTTAATGCTGGCCATCAAATTCTTTCAGGAAGTTTTTCATGTTTTGCCGGTCATTTTATCAACCCCCGAATCCGACCTGGTATTGGTGATCCTTTCGCTCATCGACATGGCACTGGTGGGTGGTCTTATCGTGATGGTGATGTTTTCAGGTTATGAAAACTTTGTGTCCACGCTAAATGTAGAAGAAGGTCAGGGAAAATTAAGCTGGCTTGGCAAAATGGATGCCTCGTCACTGAAAATGAAAGTTGCTTCTTCTATCGTGGCAATTTCATCCATTCATTTGCTGCGGATTTTTATGGATGCCAAAAATGTGGAGAACGACAAGCTGCTATGGTACGTGGTTATTCATATGACCTTTGTTATTTCAGCATTTATTATGGGTTATCTGGACAAGCTCACCAAGCATTAAGCCTACCGAAACGCATAACGCCACGGACATAAGCAATGCCAAGTGGCGTATAAAGCCTGCATTAATATAATAACTGGGCTTTTAAACGGGTAATTTCATCACGGATACGTGCCGCCTGCTCAAACTGCAACTGCTTGGCCATATTGTTCATTTCCGCTTCCAGTTTCTTTAAATGCTTGGCAAATAGTTTGGGGTCAGCCATCAAATGCTGGTCATCACTGGAAATTACATGTTGCTCGCCAATCTTATATTCAATTTCATCGTCAGATAGCACTTCACCACTATCAATTTCTTTTATTGCCTGACGAATTGCACTACGTGGCGTAATGCCATGCTCCTCGTTAAAGGCAACCTGTTTGGCCCGGCGGCGATCCGTTTCATCAATCGCACGCTGCATGGAGTCGGTCATTCTATCGGCATACAAAATGGCTTTACCATTCAAATGACGTGCTGCACGGCCAATGGTCTGAATCAGCGAGCGGTCGGAACGCAGGAAGCCTTCCTTGTCGGCATCCAGAATAGCCACCAGCGACACTTCCGGCATGTCCAAACCTTCACGCAGCAGGTTAATACCCACCAGCACATCATGTATGCCAGTACGCAGTTCATGAATAATCTTTACCCGCTCCACGGTATCAATATCCGAATGCAAATAGGCTACGCGGATACCATACTCTTTCAGGTAACTGGTTAAATCTTCCGCCATGCGCTTGGTCAGGGTGGTAATCAGTACCCGTTCATTTTTCTGCTTACGCAGGTTAATTTCCGACAGCACATCGTCCACCTGTGTGAGCACCGGACGAATTTCGATTTCCGGGTCAACCAGGCCTGTGGGACGCACCACCTGCTCCACCACTTGCTCACTATGCTCCAGTTCATATTTGGCCGGAGTAGCGCTGACAAAAATGGTGGTTGGTGCGATACGTTCCCATTCCTCAAACTTCATGGGACGGTTATCCAGTGCACTGGGCAGGCGGAATCCATAATTGACCAGATTTTCCTTACGCGAACGGTCACCCTTATACATAGCACCTATTTGCGGCACACTCACATGCGACTCATCAATAATCAACAGGGCATCGGCAGGCACATAATCAAACAAGGTAGGCGGTGCTTCACCGGATGGCCTGCCAGACAAATGCCGTGAATAGTTTTCAATACCGTTGGCATAACCCAGTTGCTGAATCATTTCCAGATCATACTTGGTACGCTGCTCAATACGCTGCGCTTCCACCAGTTTGTCATTGGCCCTAAACCACTCCAGGCGTTCCTGCAACTCGGTTTTAATGGTGCCAACCGCACGCTCCAGGTTCTCACGTGGCGTTACATAATGGCTTTTTGGATAAATGGTGATACGCGGCGTTTTCCTGATCATCTTACCAGTCAGTGGATCAAACCAGCGGATGGAATCCACTTCATCATCAAACAGTTCAATGCGTACCGCCAGCTGTTCCGATTCTGCCGGGAAAATATCCAGAATCTCCCCACGGATACGATACGTACCACGGGTAAAATCAATTTCATTACGGGTGTACTGCATTTCCACCAGGCGGCGGATTAAGGCATCACGGTTAATCCGGTCACCCTGCACAATATGCAGCAGCATCTTTAAGTAGGCTTCCGGGTCACCCAAACCATAAATGGCAGATACCGAGGCTACAATAATGGCATCACGGCGCTCCAGCAGTGTCCGCGTGGCGGACAATCTCATCTGGTCAATGTGATCATTAATGGCAGAATCTTTTTCAATAAAGGTATCGGACGAGGGAACGTAAGCTTCCGGCTGGTAATAATCGTAATAACTGACGAAATACTCTACCGCGTTATTGGGGAAAAATGCCTTGAATTCACCATATAGCTGTGCCGCCAGGGTTTTATTGTGCGCCATAATAATGGTAGGGCGCTGGGTACGCGCAATCACATTGGCCATGGTGTAGGTTTTACCGGAACCGGT
>JASLIR010000133.1 GCA_030152125.1 Alkanindiges sp. | reverse complement strand
CATTAAGATTCGCTCCCTTGTCTGATACACTATACCCCTCTTCTCGCACCTTGTTTCCAACACGATGTACAATGAGTTTTATAATTTTAGCCGAGCTAACATCAATCATTTTATATTTTCCAATAATTGTAAGTAGATACTCATTATGTCTTTTTACTGGTAAATTCCTTAAGAAACAAGCAATTTTGCCAGTTTTTGTTCATTATTTGTACTTTAAACAAAAACTCACCCTAATTTTTTTCATATTAAAAAATAAAAGCCTACTCAATCTGAGTAGACCTTAATCAATACTATTAACCCATGGCAACAGCCTTACTCTCTAACTTCTGCTTTAACGACAGCTTACCGCCATGCTGATTGCTAGCAATAGTACGGGTACTACCAGCATTTCGCACCTGCTCATCCTGCGCTCCCTCACCTGACTCAGTATAAAACTCCTCCATCACCTCTCCAGTCTCATCCTCACTTAACTCAAACAAGCCATTATCCAGACCAGCCTTTGCAGCCTGATCTAGCATGGCTTGGTCAAAACCAGCTTCTTGCCGTTGCTGGTCGAGTTGCCTGGCTTGCTGAATGGCTTCATTTAAACTGATGCCATCCCGTACAGTCAGGTCAACGTAGTAAATGGCTGAGCGATAACTTTGGGTAGTGCTTTTTCCCCTCAGTTTGAGTTGCAGTGGTAGGCAGGACAGCAGATTACCAGAGACTGCCTGGTAATAGCTAAGCCGTACAGCAAGGGTACGGATACTGTTAAATCCGGTGGTTCTAAAGATAAACGTACCCAGCTCATCCTCCTTGTGCTGGTTGCTACTATTGCTGTCACTGGCATTTCTGGTGGTCTGCTCAGGGGTGATACAGACATTTAATCTGCCATACGGCTTGCAGTTACCATTCTTGCCCAATGGACATAAATCAGGGCCTGGACATGGCAGTTGCTCATAGCCATCCTTGGTAAAACGCTTACAGCTTTCGCCATTACCCACACAAATGGCCCGGCCAGTCTGGCGGTCAAACATAGAATATTCGGCCCGCAGGTTTAGGTCGGGATCATTAAACAGTAGCCGGACTGGGATGGTACGCAGTTTCTGGCTGCCATTCTGGTTGCTGGTTGTGCTGGATTCTGTATTACGGGTTTTAGCGCCTGTCTGGTTCTGCTGCTGCCTGAGCAGTTCATCCAACGGATGTTTAACCCAGCCATCCTTGTTCTGGATCTGTGTGGTGATACTAAACTGGTCATCCTTTTGTGGCAGGCGCTTGCCTTCCTTTTCTATGATTTTGCCAATGCTGATACGACCTAAAACAGGTGGGGTGATTGCCAGACCTTTAATCATGATGGTTTACTCATAGTAGATGTTGATATGTAAAAAAATAAAAGCCACCTTGCGGTCAAGCAGGTGGCTTGTATCTCGATTGGGTTTGAGTGCGTTGTATGAGTGGGTATCTTGGTGACAGGCCGGAAGCCAGAGGGTATGGCTTTAATCCGCATACACCATAAAGCGCCTGCTGCCTGACTTGTGTATTGGGTAGCGCTGGAGCAAGCTGGGCTGGATTTTTAACAGGCGCTTGCTGTTCAGTGTGGTGGAGTCACTAGTTTTCTTCCAGGTCACCGTGCCATGGTTAAACAGGGCTTTAGTGGCATTACCCATTGCTTGCTGGATCTGCTGTTTCAGTTGATCCTGCGCTGACTGTTTGAGTTCAATTTCCGATTTCAGTTTCAGCATGCCGGTAAAGGCAATGCCCATGGCCGGGTTATCCCGGAAGTCGATGGTTTCACCTGTATCTCTGGGATACAGGTATTGCAAAGCCTGTGCTGCCGATTCACTGCCATCGGCTGGTGGTGCGGTATCAGTTTCGACGTAATGCCAGAATTTGCGTTCCAAATGTATCAGCCTGTCAATCAGCTCATCATCCCGCTCAATGCGGTAAATCCTGATTTCCTGCCCACAGACCAGCACACAGACATCAGCCGCCTGTTTGCCGGTAACGGCCAACTGGTGCAGTACCTGACACTGTATGTATTCCGGCACACCATGTTTCCAAAGTTTGGCACCATGTTCGCCCGCAGTTTTACACTCCAGGATATGTACCGGCTGAGAGGGATTATCCTGATAAGCATTGCGCTGGCTCTTCCTGTCAGTCTGACCACTGGCCACGACTGCGTAGTCCAGATTAGCCAGCATCCACGCCTTGTCCGGGTCAGGGTGTTGTAATACGGCATTGATGCGCCTGACCTTGTGGCCAGTACGCTTGCTATAGTGCTGTGCCACAATAGGCTCCAGAATCTTGCCCCAGTACATCGGGGAAGATTCATCGTCCGGTTCTGGCCTGGGCATATTGCCATCTCGTCCGGTCTTGACCATCCATAACTCCAGCATGGACTGGTAGGGATTTAAACCCACTGCGGCAGCGGCATCACTGCTGCCAATGCCCTGTTTGCGGACATTCAGCCATGAATCATGACTGAGGTTGTTGGTAGAAATTAAACGTAAAGCCGGACGTGACATTTTACGTTTTGGTGCTTTTATATTTGATGATTTCGGTAATAGTGCCGGTGGTTGATGAATGGCAGCCGTCACAATAGATGCAGGTACGCCATGACTTATCGTACCTGCCTGGTTAAAACTGTTCATGATCAGTTCCTTTAAAACAAATGTTTAAAAAAGTGCATAAAAAAGCCCTGACAGGAGTGACCTGTCAGGGCTGATGAATAACTATGGATTAAGCGTAGAATGGATGAATTAAAGCATTTTTACCACCAGATCCAGTGCCCGCTGTTTAATCGCTGCACCCGTACCGAACCATGCTGAATCCAGTCGGTGATCAGTACTTTTGGCCTTGCGCTCGTGGTCTATAAATTCCGTGACACTATTGAGCAAGCCAAAGGCTGTACCACGCGCTGACTGCAACATGGCACCACGGCCATGGCCTTCATACAGGATTTTGGTCTTGTTAATGGCACGTTCATTAAAACTGCCATTGCTCAAAGAGCTACTCTTATTACTGCCATCATTAAATACATCCCACAGAAAGCGGTCGGCTTCGGTAGGTTTTACTTTACGGTCTGACAGCAGGTTCAGGCGGTAAATATACTCATCCCAGCTGGACACTGAGATACCGAGTGCCTGTTTGACGGAAGCGGCGTCAAACTTCGTGTTGTGCGGTACTTTAACAATGCCTTGGCTAGACAAGGCACTGTTGCCTTTATTACCTTTGCCAGCCATTTCATTCAGGGCAATCGCCAGTGTGTTGTTACACACCACCCGGATAGAGGTGAATTGTGCTGTGGTGGCAAGGGTACCATCACAGGCCGTAGCCAGCAGCACATAGCCATTGGTGACATCCTTGCCTTTAATGGTAGCGGATTGCCCGGTACGCGCCAGAGCCCACAGCTTGCGACCACCTTTAAGCACCCCGGCAGTTTCCAGTTCAAAGTCGGATTTTTCGGTGAGGTCACGGTAAAATTCCAGAATTTCACGAGGCTGTACCACATGGTAACGCTGGCTGACCACGGACAGTGGTTCGCGTGTATCGGAGCGGAACAATACCTTGTGATCAGTAAAGGGTAATACCTGATCCAGTGACTGCTGTAGCTGGCTGTCCTTAAGCTGGATGAGTTGCTGTTGGTTAGAGCCGGAATTATGCCCAGCAATAAAATGTACCGATGACTCTTCAATCGTCCAGTTCATACCAGCCTGTTCAGCCCATACTTCAATCGGTTGTTTGGGGGCAAGCTTGTTACCCAGGCCATGCCAAGGGGTTTGGCCGACAAAGGCCATGGAATCTACTAAATGTGCCATGATGAAATATCCTTCAGGAAATAAATGTAATCTGTAAAAAATTGCCCGTTTATAAAAAAATAGGTTTGCCGTAGGTGCTAACGGGGCTTTTGATGGAAAGAAAGGAATGGGATTGCTAGAACTGCTGACCGCAGTCATTACAGATACGCTGGACATACAGCACTGGCGTGGGTGCTGGCTGGCTGGCACCAAACAGCCCACCGACCAAAATGCCTGCCAGTCCACCCAGCAAGGGATTGACCATGCTGGTCTGTTTGGCTATGGCAACTCCCAGGGCAGAGAAACTGGCCAGTTGCCCCAGCTGGTTTGTGGGATAACCACCTGGCTGGCTGATGGGGTGATGACTGATGTTGCCGGAACGGCATACCGGGCAATAAATACTCATGTTCAAACTCCAGGCATAAAAAAGCCTGCACAGTGGCAGGCCGAAAAATAAGGGATGGATCGGGTCAGGTTTGAAGGTGGGATAGCTACAGCAAGCCTGAACCTTCACGTCAATGATATATATCCATGTTTTTCTGGAATTAAGATTTAAGGGCAGCAACGCTTTTATGATTGACTGCCAGCGGCTACCCAGCTTATCCTTTTAAGGCTGGCCTACATTGCCAGTCGGTTTTAGCAGACCGAGTACAAAAGGCGCACAACAACGCAATTAAT
>JASLIR010000124.1 GCA_030152125.1 Alkanindiges sp. | reverse complement strand
GCTGTATGCCTGGCTGTTAGTGGACAGGAAGCCAGCGCCCTGCAACTGCATATTGAAATACCGCCAGCCCTGCAGCATTTTCAGCTGGCGGGTAGCTATGCCAAAGGCCATACAGTACCGGCCCAGGCAAGCTATCAGTTTAGCCTCAAGGATTATGCCACCCTGATAGATAGTCCGTTTGAGCTGGCTGAGCAGCAGCAAATCCTGTTTAATGTGAATCATATACCGCACCAGCTGGCCATCTCCGGCTCCCATCAGACCAACCTGACCCGCCTGAGTCAGGATTTACAGCGTATTTGTAAAACTGAAATTGACATGTTTGGCGAAGCGCCATTTCAGGATTACAGTTTTATGGTGATGGCAACCGGCAATAGCTATGGCGGCCTGGAGCATCAAACATCCACCAGCCTGATTAGCCCACGAGATGATTTGCCAAAATGGAATGAACCGGTACAGCCTTCGAGCAATTATCAGCGTTTTTTAGGCCTGTGCAGCCATGAATATTTTCATTCCTGGCTGGTCAAGTTTATCCGCCCGCATAACTTTGTCGATCCGGATTTACATCAGGAAGGCTACACCTCGCTGTTATGGATTTTTGAAGGTTTTACTTCCTATTACGACGACCTGATCCTTTACCGCAGTGGTGTGGTGGATCAGGCCGCTTATCTGGGTTTGCTGGGTGAGCAGATTAGCCGTTATCTGCAAAACCCCGGGCGTGCAGTGCAAAGCGTGGCGGAATCCAGCTTTGATGCCTGGATCAAATATTACCGGCCGGATGAAAACTCGAATAATGCTGGTACCAGCTATTACAACAAGGGTGCCCTGGTGGCATTGTGCCTGGATCTAAGCCTGCGCCTGCAGGGTTCAAACCTGGATGATCTGCTGCGTCGCCTGTATCAGCGCGCTAAACAGGGTATACAGGTTGATGAGAAGACCATTGCAGAAGTAGGCAGGGAGTTGACTGGTCAGGCGTTGACGGATTTTCTGGCCCGCTATGTCGATGGTACCGAAGAACTGCCTTTGCGCCAGCTACTGGCTGAGTTTGGCGTTGTATTAAGTACTGACAATAAAGTGTGGCCATTAGGTATTAAAGCACAGGAATCTGCACAGGGCTTGCAGGTACAGCAGGTTTTGCGTGATTCTGCCGCCGCCAGGGCCGGTTTATCCGCACAGGATGTGATTATTGCAATTAACCAACTAAAAGCCAGTAATACTTTATTGCTGCAAACGGTAGAGTTTAACAAGGATAAGGCGCACTATATTGAGGTCAGTGCCTTTAGGCGTGATGAGTTGAAGCATTTTAAAGTACAGCTACAGGCAACGGCCATGCCGGCAGCCAGCTTGAAAGTACAGGACAATGCACTGTTAACACGCTGGCTGTAAGCGTGTTACGGCACTATGCAAGGTAATAACAACCCGCTGTCATGTGAGAACAGGGATTAATCCGAATAGTAAGCACATAGTAGAAATATAAGTTAGTGGGATGAAAGGTTATGGCTGGAGCGGAGATCAAGCAATGAAACCAGACATCAAAGAGCAGGTTGTGGGCGAGTGGACTGGCTACGAACCCTTATACCAAGGCCGGAAAATTTCCTTAAAACAGAAAACCCATCTGGATTATTTTTTTGAGGCAGCACAGCTTTCGCCACAGGCTGCAGCCGTGAGCATGGGCGAGCAAACCCTGAGCTATGCCGATGTGCTGTATAGTGTGAATGCCCTGTCTGCATGGATGCTGGAAGATATCAATATAAAAAAGGGTGATCGTGTTGCACTGTATTTGCCCAATAGCCTGACCTATATTATTGGTGTGCTGGCCAGCTGGCGTGCCGGTCTGGTAATTGTTAACCTGAACTCTTTGTCTGAGCATGTTGATTTACTGACCCAGTTACAGGATTCAGGTGCAAAAATTCTTGTAACCGTACCGCGGTTCCTGCCCCAAGTGGAGCGAATGCTGCTGCAAACCAGTATCCGGCATATTGTTACTACCCAGGCTGATGATTATATTAATTTTGTCGGGCGCCTGAAAATGTGGCTGTCCCCCCACAAATGGATTGAGCAATGGCGGCAGGATAATACGGTCATCCGCTATACCCGCTTACGCCAGATTTTGAAGAAGCGCTTAAAACAGGATCAGGCCTGGCCAAAAGTAGAGCTTACAGACCTTGCCCTGATTCAATATACCAGTGGTACCACCGGGGAAGCCAAGGGCGTCTCTTTAAGCCACCAGAACCTGAGTGCCAATTATCAGCAGGTGCGGCATTTATTAAACAATTATATGGGCCCGGAAGCATGCGGGCTGTGTCCGATTACCTTGCAGCACATTGTAGGGCTCAGCTTTACCCTGAATATGCTGGCCAGTGGCGGGCATGTAGTACTTTCCAGTATTGCAGAGGTACTGCACAAACCCAGGGCATTGCAACGCTTTAATTTTAACATCTTTGCAGGGTTTCCCTCCCTATACGACCAGATGCTAAAAAAAGAACAGATACTGGCTTATTTTAAGCAGGTAAAACTGTTTTTATGTGGGGGCAGCTTTGCCAGCCGCGCCTTGCAGCAGGCCTGGTTTGAGCACACGGGGCGGTATTTGTGTGAGGCTTATGGTACAAGTGAGTCATCCCCGCTGGTGAGTATGAATCCGCCGGAACGGATTCGCGTGGGTAGTGTGGGTGTGGTTTTACCCAATACGGAAGTATGCGTAGTGGGGCGTAATCAGGAAGCACTGGGTTTTGATCAGCCCGGTGAGCTATGGGTGCGTGGCAAGCAGATTATGAAAGGCTACTGGCACCAGCCCAAGGCCAGCCATGAAGTAGTCACGTTTGATCACTGGTTTAAAACTGGCGATATTGTTTCGGTATCAAGCGATGGCTTTATTACCATGCTGGAGCGCAAGAAAGATACTTTCTGGGTACAAAGCCAGCAGGTATTTCCGCATGAAATTGAACAGGCGATTATCCAGCATGAAGATGTGATTGATTGTGCGCTGATTCAGGATGAAAAAAATGCACAGCCCATTATTCGCCTGTTTGTGATTGCCAGGCATGGATTAACCCCGGATGCATTAAAACGCTTTATCCGGGAGCAATGCACCGCTAAAGTAATGCCGGATAGCATTGAGTTTGTGGATCACTTGCCTTTTGGTGCGATGGGAAAGGTTTTACGCCGTTTGTTACGCGACAGGGGGGATGATTTATCATCAGAGCGTCGTGTTGAGCTGGCTGAACCTGTTGGCACTGACGATGCAAAAATAGAAAAAAGGGCGGAATGATCTTGCTGGTTCAGTACCAGGCTGTCACCCGGTTGCAAATCACCCAGTTCAAACTGGCCAATACTGGCACGGATTAAACGTAGGGTGGGATGGCCTAACGCTGCAGTCATGCGCCTTACTTGGCGGTTACGGCCTTCGCGGATTTTAATTTCCAGCCAGGTAGTAGGAATATTGGCACGAAAGCGG
>JASLIR010000105.1 GCA_030152125.1 Alkanindiges sp. | reverse complement strand
AAAACAACTTAGCCATAACATCATTAGGCTAGACAACCTGGCCCCATAGCCGTTCAATCCTATATATAAAATTTTTGTAGCACACTCAATAACTTTTCTTTTAACCCACGTAAACAGCCATTATTGTTTACCCAGGCAGATGAAACACATGCAAAAACACCGACTACTGGAATGGAATACCCTTCGCCCGCTGCAACCCGCGTACGCCCTTGCTGCCAATGTGGACCTGGTGGTGATACGCCTGCCCGACGATGAACCACAACAGGTTGCAGTACTGTATGGCCGTTGCCGCCATCGTGGAGCCTTAATGGCAGATGCACATATTCATGGTGACAACATCAGCTGTGGCCTGCATGGCTCCACGTATCACTTTAAAACCGGTGTTAATATCAAGTTTATTGGTGCCAATCTGCAACCATTTAAAGCTTGGCTGGAAGATGGCGCAGTATGGGTAGACCTGGAAGAAATTAGCGCATGGGAAAGCAAAAACCCGCAAAACTTCAAGCGCGAGCAATATCAGGGTTTATATGCCGACCAGAAAGGTGCCCCGGAAGAACCGCATAACCAGTTGATCCAGCAACTGGCCAGAAACGGGCTGGATAAATTTGGCCATCACGGCCCCATGACCTCCATGGGCGTACCCCGTGACCAGTTACCCACATGGGATGATATCCAGCTGGTTACCGCCCAGTTGTATAAACGCCCTTTGCTGGATGACGAACCCGTTGGCACCGAAGTCATTATTGGAAAAAACGCCAGAAAGCCATTGCAACTGAAAATTCCACTGCTGGTATCCGACATGAGCTTTGGTTCATTGTCAGCCGAAGCCAAAATTGCCCTGGCAAAAGGGGCCGAACTGGCGGGCACCGGTATTTGCTCCGGTGAAGGTGGCATGCTGGCTGAGGAACAACAGGAAAACAGCCGCTATTTTTACGAGCTGGCATCTGCCCGTTTTGGCTATGATATCGAGAAGGTTAAACGCTGCCAGTCTTTCCACTTTAAAGGCGGTCAGGCGGCAAAAACCGGTACTGGTGGCCACCTGCCGGGTGAAAAAGTCATCGGCAAAATTGCAGAGGTGCGTGGCCTGCAACCCGGGCAAGCAGCTATCTCTCCGGCTACTTTCCCGGACTGGCACAGCCTGGAACAATACCGCGACTTTGCAGCCTACGTGCGCGAACAGACTGGCGGTATTCCGGTGGGTTTTAAACTATCAGCCCAGCATATTGAAAAGGACATTGATGCCGCACTGGATATTGGTGTGGATTATATTATTCTGGATGGCCGTGGCGGTGGTACTGGTGCTGCGCCAGCGCTGTTTCGCGACAACATTTCCGTACCTACCATTCCGGCACTGGCCCGGGCGCGCCGTCATTTGCAACGCCTGCAACGGGAAGATATCAGCCTGATTATTACCGGAGGCTTGCGGGTTCCGGCAGATTTTATCAAGGCACTGGCTTTGGGTGCAGATGCCATTGCCATTTCAAATTCCGCCATGCAGGCCATTGGCTGCCTGGGCATGCGTGCCTGCCAGACCAATGACTGCCCTGTTGGTATTGCTACACAGCAGCCACAGCTACGCAACCGCTTACTGATTGATAACAGCGCACAACAGCTGGCGCGCTTTCTTAATGCATCGGTGGCGCTGATGCAGGTGATGGCGCGTGCCTGTGGTCACCAGCATATCAACCAGTTTGCCATTGATGACCTGACGACATGGAAAAAGGAAATGGCAGAGCTGACCGGCATCAGCTATGGCGGAATTGCTGCTTTTTAAAGCATTCGATTAACAGCTTACAAAAAACAACAGGGCTACCTGAATTAAGTAGCCCTGTATGCTATTGATACATAAAGCCGAGTGACAACTTAGGCTTTTTTGCGTGCTGCTTCCTGACATTCAGGCTTGTTGCAATATCCATACAAATTCAGGGAATGCCCGGTCAGAATAAAGCCCAGGCGTTCAGCCACCGCATGTTGCTCGGCCTCAATGATCGGGTTGGTGAACTCCACCACACGGTTACAGCTTTGACA
Organism: Alkanindiges sp.; assembly: GCA_030152125.1. Taxonomy (GTDB): domain Bacteria; phylum Pseudomonadota; class Gammaproteobacteria; order Pseudomonadales; family Moraxellaceae; genus JASLIR01. The sequence goes on along the minus strand of JASLIR010000105.1, from coordinate 1,500 downwards.
AACCATGTGATCGTGGTGATCCTGCTGCAGGATTTCAAACACCGAATGGTTGTTCTCAAAATGGTGGCGTTCAATGATGCCCGCAGACTCAAACTGGGTTAATACGCGATAAACCGTCGCCAAACCCACATCTTCACCTTGTTCCAGCAGCGTTTTATAGATATCTTCTGCACTCAGGTGGTGATCTGCTGAATTTTCTAAGAGCTCCAGGATTTTAATACGCGGTAAAGTCACTTTTAATCCGGCTTTGCGGAGGTCCTGATTCGTAATCGGCATAAAAATATGTCTCTCAAGCTAATCTATGTAGATACGTAACGGGCAATTCAATCCGAGATGAAGTATGATCGACTCTTACGCCGCGTGCATCGTAATTTAATGGGATAGTGTAGCAAAATGCAAAAAATCATGCTGGCCTTATTTGCCTCAATAATCATTTCCGGTTGTTCTTTCTTAGGGGTTTATCGTATTGATATCCCACAGGGCACACCGCTAACTCAGGCACAGGCCTCGCAAATCAAAGTGGGCATGACCGCACAACAGGTTCGTTTCCTGCTGGGCTCACCAACAATAACCGACACCCTTAACCCAAACCGCTGGGATTACATTTATAATTATATTCCAGGCACTTATGCACGTAAAGCCAAAATTGGCAAAGCATCTGGCCAGCACCTGAAAGTCTATTTTGATGCCAAGGGTCTGGTAGAGCGTATTGACGGCCTGGAAACCATCCCGGAAAGCCAGCCTGGCCTACCACAAAGTAAGGATGCCATTTTGACGGCGCCGCCGCTGTAACATATTCAAGACAATTTGTCTGGCCAGTGCCTGCGCTTCATGCAGGCACTGGTGCCAGGCCAGTATTAATCCGGCAGTTGCTGTAATACCCGTGGGCCAAAAGCTGCTGTACGAGCCGCTGGCTGGGCAATTTCGGCCAGGCTCATTTCCTGTAAGGGATTCAGTTTAATACCGGAAATCGTTCTGGCCATTTGTGTACGCAACCATGGCACACGGTACATCCAGGTGAATCCAGCATCACGCAGCCAGCCTAAACGCCGGCTGTCGGACTGGTAAAACGGCGTCAGCACCCTGCTTAGCCACTGGTAAAAGTGGATGGAAGACAAACGCAGGCGGTGGTAGTTCAGCCATACGTGATCCCAGTCCTGTGCCTGCTGTACGGCCTGGCCCAGTGCCCATGCATCCAGCAGGGCCATATTTACCCCTTGCCCCAGCTGCGGACTCATGGCATGCGCCGCATCACCAATAATACCCAGCCGGCCCGCCCCATAACGGCTTAACACCACATCACGATAATTGGCTGCCAGCCAGGTGGCCTGTGGTATAACCTGGTGTAACCATTCGGCCGCCTGGGGCCAGTACTGCTGTGCAGTATCCAGCCAGTCATGCTCACCATCCTGCTGGCGTTGTAACCATTCAGGTAATGCTGATTGTGGCAGGCTCCAGAACACACTGGATAATGGCTGCCGGCTTTGCCGGGGAATGGTG
>JASLIR010000079.1 GCA_030152125.1 Alkanindiges sp. | reverse complement strand
CGTGAGTTACTGGTGCAATGGCGTATGGATGTAAAGCAGACCGACAGTGTGGTAGGGGATCAATACACGATCTGTAAGGGCGCCTTACTGTCTTTTGATGTGTGGGCGCGTGCCTTGCTGGAACGCCCGGAGTCTGCGGCTGAAAAGCAGCAGCTTTATTTAAACCAGAAGCAGTTGTGTGAAAAGGCAGTGAAACTGGGCCTGCCCTCCAAACAGTCCTAAACGGTTGCTGTAGCCTTTTTCAAGCCGGGTCAGCCCTGTGTCAACTGGTACAAGCCGCCGTGTACCTGGCCTGCCTTAGTCTGTTTAAGCAGTTGCCAGTTTGCTGGCAGTTTAAGTTGCGCCAGTGGCCGGTCTGCCTCTACATAAATTTTGGCGTTGGCGGTTAACAGTGGCTGAATCAGCTGTGCCAGCTTTTCCCATAAGTCCAGGCTATAGGGTGGATCGAGAAAAACCAGGTCAAAATGCCGGTTAAGCAGCGGCAAGGCGGCTTCTGCGGTTTTGCTGATGACCTGTGCATGGTTTGCCTGTAGTTTTTGCAGGTTGTGCTTAAGCTGAATGGATTGCTTGGCATGCGGCTCAATAAAGGTGCAATGGGCAGCACCACGGGACAGTGCTTCAAAACCCAGTGCACCGGAACCGGCGCACACATCCAGCACCTGCCTGCCTGCAGTTTCCCACATAAGCCAGTTAAACAGGGTTTCCCGCACCCGGTCCGGGGTGGGACGCAGGCCGTCAATTGCCTCAAAGCTGATTAAGCGGCGTTTCCACTCACCCCCAATAATTCGTACCTGATTCATGGCTTATTCATCATTGCTGGCTTCAACTGCCGGAGAGGCAGCGGGTGCGGGTGCTGCTGCAGGTGCAGTAGTATTTGCAGCAGGTGCTGCAGCTTGATTGACAACTGCCGTAGTTGCTGAATTACTGGTTACAGGGCTGCCATTAATAGTTTGTATGTTTTGCGGCTTAATGCCGGCAGTCATTAAACCTCCACCCATATGTGGTGGAACAGGGCGTATAGGGTCTTTTTCCATACGGTGTACTACATAATCAAACAAGGGCCTGGCCAGTACAGCGGCTGCAGAACCATGGCGGCCATTTTCCAGAATCACCGCCACGGCAATTTTAGGCTGGTCGGCTGGTGCAAATCCAATAAACAGGCCATGGTCGTACTGGCGCTCGGTTAACAGGGATTCGTTATAGCGCTTGCCCTGAGCAATACTTTTTACCTGTGCGGTTCCAGTTTTTCCAGCAATTTCATAACCATGCAAACCAATTTTCAAACGGCCGGCGGTCCCTGAGCGAATTACCTCCATCATGGCGTTGTGCATATTCAGCCAGTCTTGTTCAGTCCCATTAAACTGTACTTTGCCATCAGGTGCATTCATCACCTTGTACGGTATGGGGCCACGGGTTTCCCTTAATACATGCGGGGTAATATGATTGCCGCTATTGGCGGTAATGGCGGTGGCCATGGCCAGTTGAATAGGGGTGGCAGTAAAGGCACCCTGTCCAATACTGACCGAAATGGTTTCGCCAGGTAGCCATTTGCTTTTGCGGCGTTTCATTTTCCATTCGGGCGATGGGTACAGGCCTGAACTTTCGCTGGGCAGGTCAATACCGGTTTTGGAGCCAAAACCAAACTGGGTCATCCAGTCATGCATGTTCTGAATGCCCATGCGGTAAGCCAGTACATAGAAAAAAGTATCGCAGGACTGTGCAATCGACTTGGTCAGGTTAACCGTGCCATGCCCGGTTTTACGCCAGTCACGGAAACGGTGTGAATCACCAGGTAAATGGAAATAACCGGGGTCGTAAATCTGTGACTGCCAGTCAATCAGGCCATAATGTATACCGCCCAGGCCTTCCATGGGTTTGATGGTGGAACCGGGGGGATACACACCCTGCAAGGCACGGTTGTATAAAGGCTGGTCCGGGTTATCCCGTAATGCGCTGTAATCCTTATGGCTGATGCCGGATACAAACAGGTTTGGGTTAAAGCTTGGGTTACTGGCAAAGGCGAGTACTTCGCCAGTTCGCGGGTCCAGTGCCACAATCGCACCACGGCGTCCAGCCAGCTGTTCGTTGGCAATGGTTTGCAGGCCGTAATCCAGCGACAGGAACAGGTCATTGCCCCGCACCGCAGGGGTTTGTCCCAGGTTTCGCAGCACCCGTCCGTGTGCATCGGCTTCAATATACTGATAGCCAGGCTTGCCATGCAGCAGGTTTTCATAAAACTTTTCTACCCCGATCTTGCCAATCAGGTCAGTACCGGCATAGGCGTTCTTGTCCAGCTCGGAAAATTCTTTTTCGTTAATGCGTCCCACATAGCCTATCACATGGGCAAACTGTTCCCCATGCGGATAAAAGCGGGTCATTTTGGTTTGAATACTTACCCCTGGAAAGGTGTACTTTAATTCGCTAAAGCGGGCAATCTCGGTTTCAGTAAGGTCAAGCTTAACTACAAGCGGTTCGGTTTTCCGGGTGGTTTTGGCACGGCTACGGAAGCGGTCAATATCATCCTGGGTTAAATCCAGCACCCCGGTTAAGCGGCGCAGGGTATCTTCAATGTCACTGACATCGGTACGGCTGATAATGGCGGTAAAAATAGGGTAATTATCTGCCAGTAGAATACCATTGCGGTCGTAAATGTAGCCACGGGCGGGGGGAATAGCCTGCAGGCGGATACGGTTTTTATCGGCCGCAGCATTGTACTGGCCGAACTTGAATACCTGCAAATAGGTGTATCTACCTAAAAGCAATATAAAACAAAGGCTAACGAAAATCCCAGCAAACAAGACGCGACCGCGAAAAATTTGTTGATCATGCTGAATGTTTTTAAACGGGAAAGGACGCTTCATAATTGCTTTAGGCACGATATTGTCATAATTTTAGCTGTGCTTTTACAGCTTCTCAATGATTAGGAGTGAAAAGATAGGCGGAATGCTACAAATTTAAAAGTTTTTGCTTTCCGGCTGTCAAAAAATGCGCGACAGGATGCAACGGATTGACTAAACTTTCGCGCGGTCTGCTTTGGCAGACAAGACATTGGCACCGCAAGTGAGCACTTGCGGACAAGTTTAACCCGATGTGAGAAGGGTGGGCTGTGTTTACAACAAATGATTATTTTCTGATAGGGGCTATTGCCATCTATCTGGCGATTAGTGTCGCAATTGGGGTGTTGGCTGCTGTTCGGGTAAAGAACAGTACCGATTATATTGTAGCTGGCCATAAATTACCGTTAATTATGGTAGTGACCACTGTATTTGCTACATGGTTTGGTTCAGAAACCGTTTTGGGGACTTCTGCTACCTTTGTTACCGAAGGCCTGGGCGGGATTGTTGCAGACCCGTTTGGTGCCGCACTGTGTCTGATTCTGGTTGGTGTGTTCTTTGCGGTGCCTTTATACCGCCTCAATCTGCTGACCATTGGTGACTACTATAAGCGCCGTTATGGCCGTGATATAGAAGTCATGACCTCCATTGTGATTATCCTGTCCTATCTGGGCTGGGTAGCCGCACAGCTGGCAGCGCTTGGTCTGGTATTTAATGTGATTTCACATGGCCTGATTGATGTGCCGACCGGCATGGTCATCGGTGTGATTATTGTACTGGTGCATACCATTTTTGGTGGTATGTGGTCCGTGGCCATCACCGACTTTATTCAAATGCTGTTTGTAACGATTGGCCTGGTGTTTATTACCTGGGTGATTACCGGCAAGATTGACGGTGGTGCAGCGACAGTGATTGAACATGCGCGCGAAGCGGACAAGTTCAATTTCTTCCCGCAAACGACCTGGGCTGGCTGGCTGGGCTTTATTGGTGCATTAATGACACTGGGGCTGGGCTCTATCCCGCAACAGGACGTGTTTCAGCGCGTAATGTCTGCCAACAGCGCCAAAAATGCCCGCCTGGGTTCCATTATTGGCGGTGTGATGTACTTCCTGTTTGCCATGCTGCCTCTTTATCTGGCTTATAGTGCATTTATCATGATGCCGGATATGGTGAACAAAATGCTGAGTGAGGGGGGCGATTCGCAAATGGTACTGCCTACCCTGATTATGCAGAACACCCCGGTATTTGCCCAGATCATTTTCTTTGGTGCCTTGCTGTCTGCCATTATGAGTACCGCATCGGCTACCTTGCTGGCACCTTCCAGTATTTTCAGTGAAAATATTTTGCGCCGCTTTTTTTCGGCACAAACGGAAAAGCGCAAACTGTTATATGTGCGTCTGTCGGTGCTGGTATTCTCAATCTTTGTGACCATTTATGCCCTGAATTCCGATAAGAGCATTTTCAATATGGTGGAAGATGCCTACAAGGTGGTGTTGGTGGGGGCTTTTGCGCCGCTGGCATTTGGCTTGTACTGGCAGCGTGCCAGCCTGAACGGTGCTCGCGTATCCATTATTGCCGGGGTATCTGTCTGGCTGATTTTTGAATGGCTGGAGAAAGCCAGTGATGGGGTAACCAATTGGGCAGTAATTGGCTATCCGGATCTGGCGACTGTTTGCCCGCCACAACTGGCAGGTTTTGTGGCTTCTGTTGCCGGTATTGTGATTGGCAGCCTGATTTGGCCAAATAAAAATCCGCCATTGACCCCACAGAAAGAAGATATTCCTGTTGCAGCTAAAGAAATTGGCAATTAATCATTGCTAATTTAGTGCCGGGGCAGATTTTTTCTGGCGTTTTCTGATAAAGTCTGCCTTAGTTTTTTATGACACCATAGAAGGTGTTGAGCATGAAAAATACCAGCAGGAGTGGTTGATGATGATGAAACAATGGAAAATGCCATTTTGTGTTGCGGTGGCATTGTTGTGTAGTGCACAGGCGCAGGCTGCGCTCAAAGACTGGTTACCCACCCCTGGTGTGGATACAACAGGTTTAAAAACGGTGTATGCAGGTGCCGGTTTTACCACTGAGATGCTGCATTTTAATGCGGAAGTACCAACTGGTTTTGGTAACGTATATGCCAAAGTAGGTGGTTTTTTTAATAGTGATGATACCAAGGTGGCTGGGCTGGTTGGTTTTCGCTATCCCTACTCTTTAAACGGTACCGACAAAAACGGTTACTACCTGGGTGCTTTTGCAGGGCACATCACAGAATCTGATGTAGATGGCAAGTCCTATAACCGTTTAGGTGCCGGCCCTGAAATTTCCTATGTGTGGATGGATAAAACCCGTATTAGTGCCGCCAGTATTGGCGTGGGTTTTGGTGAGCAAAAGAAAGGGGCAAATGGGGGACGTGATCACTCCGAGCCGGTTCTGATGGTCAGCTATTCAATTAACTTTGGTATTTTCTAAAATTTTAAACGTTAAAATAATATGCTTGCTGTTAACGCAGGCATTTGCTGCTTAATTTAATTGATTTTAAACGTCATTTGAGAGTGTCGCATGCTGGAGTTTATTAGTCATTATTGGCAGATGTTTGTAAG
>JASLIR010000502.1 GCA_030152125.1 Alkanindiges sp. | reverse complement strand
CTTGTTTGATCTGGGCGCGTAGTTTTTTAATGTCCTGCTCGATTTGGCGGTAATATTGCAATTGTTGCCGCTGCTGTTCCGCCGCTTCGCCATTCGATAAACCATCCACCAAACAAAAGCGCCCGCTGACTTCAGCACACTGAAGCGCTTGTACGCGGCACATAAAGGCTTGGTAAAACTGCCAGAAATTACTGTGTGGTAAGCCGGTAAATTTCAGGCTGTTAACAAACGCTTGTTCACTTTCAGTCTTGCTGCCCAGACCTAACCAAGGTGATAGCTGAAAATCTTCAATGACCCACTTTGCTTGATCCGCTTTGTTTATGCGTTTGTCCGCAAGGCAAATGGCCAGTTGTTCTTTGGCGTGTTGTTTTTCGCGTAGGTTTGAATCCGGCTCGTCAGTTTCTTCTATGCCGTTTTCTATGATTTTGCTTTCAGAGTGCACAAAGAAGATCACCAATGGGTAAGGTATCGCCCTGTTGATCAGGTGGCCCATTCGTTCAGCGCTTTTGGTATTGCTTAATTCCACGTGCAGACAGGCCAACTCGCCATAGTCGCGCAGGTCGTCACTAAAAGGTGCGATATTGATGGTGCTGGGCTTTAGGGTGTAAAGCCAGCGGATTTTATCAACATCGCCTTTCAGAGCCTTTTTGTCTTTAGCGTCCAGGTCGGCGTGCTCCTGAAACATCTTTTTGAACAGGGGTTTATTGAGCACACAGCTATCGGGCACGTTTAGGCCTTCCAGAAAGGCTTCGAAGTGTGGCAAGCCTAATCCCAGATCAGACATGGCCTTCTCCTTCGCTAGCAGCTGTCAGTATCAGGTAGGACACCACCATAAAGTCTTCTATGCCCTGACTGGAGGTCGCTGTCAGCACAGTTCCACCTTTAGTGAACAGGCTTTCGATGCCTTTTTCTTCGCTCTTACCGGCAATGCTATCTACGGCGACAGCTAATAGGTGCTGAAAGTGGCTCATATCACGCCCGTGGCGTGTCATGCGGTTAACGTCGGTGATAGCGGGTTGATCGGGCGCTTTGTGCTTAAAGGCTTCACGCTTGAGCAGATCGAGTATCTTTTTACTTTGGGTGAAGTTCAGCTCAACCACCGTGCTGCATTCGGCATCAGCGGTCACATAGACCAGAAAGTATGGTGCCAGCGGGTAATTATCATCCACCTGAACCGCTTCTTTACCGCTGCGGATATTCTTCAGGCAGAAGATAACGCCCGGTTTGATGCCATCGGCGGCCAGATCACGGTCAATAGTGACGGCAGCGTAAAGCCCTAGCGGTGCTTGCTCCAGCGTTGCGAGTTGGGCCTTGTCGTTCATATAGCCTGACAGATCCATGCGGAAGTCGTTGAGGGTAAGGTCAGTAATGGATACACCGCCGCTCATGTCTTCCAGATCGACTACCGTGTCTTTAAGTTGCTGCAGTTGTCTGCGCCGGTATTCAAGGTCATTCATGTCTTTGGCGCTTTCATCAATGACATTTTCTTCGCCAGTTGCAGATATATCCAGCAAGACCATGCGTCCGGAGACACGCGCCTCCAGGTTGATGTACTCATCCAGCTCCATGTTCGGCCAAAAGTTCACCAGCTGAATTTGCGTGTTTTGACTGCCTAAGCGATCAATACGGCCAAAGCGCTGGATAATTCGCACTGGGTTCCAGTGGATATCGTAGTTGACCAAGGTGTCGCAATCCTGCAAGTTTTGGCCTTCACTGATGCAGTCGGTAGCAATCAGCAAGTCCAGTTCCGTGGTCGCGGTTGGGTCTACTTTATTACGCTCTTTAGATATCGGCGAGAAAGCTGTCAGGATGTTATTCAGGTCCGAGCCTAATCCTGACAAGGTTGTTTTATTGGTACCGCCGCCGGTGACTAAGGCGCTGTGAATATCGAGCTCTTGTTGCGCCCATTGCGCTAAATTGGCATACAGATACTGTGCAGTATCAGCAAAAGCGGTAAAGACAATGATTTTCTTGTTGTCAGGGTTCAGCGGGCTTTGCACTTTACCGGTAATGATTTGCTTAAGAAGCTCAAGCTTAGCGTCACGCTCGGCGGAGACTTTTTTTGCTGTCTGCGCAATGTTATTCAATAGTGCTTGGTCGGCCTCAAGCTCTTGGCGGAAACGAATTAAATCCATATCTTGTAGCAACACTTTGGTTTTGTTGCCCACCATATAGGTTTCTAACTCGGTGGACTCCAGCTCAAAATCATGTAGGTCTTCAATGCTAAGTGCATCAACATCGTCAGACTCATGGGCATCAATTTTAGCCAGCAAATTATCAATTTGTAACGCAAGCTTAGTGGCAGTCAGGGTAAATGAGTGAATCGAGCTTTCCATACGCTTGAGCAGGTTGATGCGCATTAAGTGAGTCAGACTCTCTTCGCGGTCAACTTGCTTGAAAACCCCTTTGCCGCCACCAACAGCTTGGTCATAACGACGGGCGTATTCTGCTTTTTTCTCGGTGCGGACAAACTTAAGCGGAGAATAGCCAGCCAGTGATAATAAGCGAATGGTTTTGTTCACTTGTTCGAGTGGTGGAAACTCGCCTGACGAATCAATCTCGGCATAGATATTCTTGGGAGGCAAACGTGTCGGGAACTCACCAATATCAGCTGTACCGTAGTACTTTTCAATGTGCTTACGCGAACGCGCAATAGTGACAATATCGAGCAGCTTAAAGTAGTCAAAGCTCATCACGTCTAATAAGGAGCCTGTGGTACGTTGCTCCGCAGGTTTTTCTGTCCATTTATTAAACTGTGTTTGGGCTAAGCGCAAAGTGGACTCAATGTTTTTGATACCTTGCTCGGTAAAGGCATCATCACGACCTTCAGTAATAAAGGCGACCTGATTTTTCAAGTCATTCATGCGGTTATTCACTGGCGTCGCTGATAACATCAACACTTTGGTTTTAACGCCAGCGCGAATAATGTCATTCATTAAGCGCTCGTAACGGCTTTTGCCTTCGGCTTTGCTGGGGGTGTTACGGAAGTTATGCGACTCGTCGATCACCACCAAGTCATAGTTGCCCCAGTTTAGGGTCTCTAAGTTGATTTCACCGGAGTAGCCTTTTAGTCGTGACAAGTCTGTATGGTTCAGCACGTCGTAGTTAAAACGGTCGGCAGCCAGCAAGTTACGCTTATCGTTAACCGCCCACATCGTCCAGTTGTCACGTAGCTTCTTGGGACACAACACTAGAACACGGTCATTACGCAGCTCGTAATACTTGATAACCGCTAGGGCCTCAAAAGTCTTACCCAAGCCCACACTGTCGGCAATAATGCAGCCGTTATATTTTTCAAGCTTATCAATAGCTCCTAGCACGCCATCTTTCTGGAATCTGTAGAGTTTGTTCCAAACCTGTGTGTCTTTAAAACCCGTTTTACTGCGAATAATGCTGTCTTCATCAATATCTTCAATGAAGTCTTTAAAAATATGAAACAGCGTAAGGAAATAGATCAGGTTAGCGGGCCGATCGGCAGCGATATAATCAAGCTTGCTAATCAGCTCAGCTTTGATGTTGCGCGCGCTGCTAGCATCGCTCCAGACAGTATCAAACCAAGATAGCAGGTGTTTGGTGCTCTCTGAGTCTGACAAGCCCATATTCATCTGCAAGGTCTCTGATCGCACTTCACCAAGCCCAATAGGTGAGAGCGTAGCGCTGCCATGAATTGCGTAGCTGTGATCGCCAGAGTTTAGATGAATAATGTTCTGGCCTGGCTGGCTATTGATACTGGCTTTGACATCCACTTTGCTGGCCAGCCACTGTGAAAACTCAGCAGCAATCCTCTTTTGTTGCAACTGGTTTAGTAGCCGAACTTCAGCTTCTGCACCAACCAGTGTTTGCAGCGACGTTGCCTCCCAGTTGGTGAGTAGAAGCCTTGCAGATTCCAGCTGTTTGAGCTCTTGCTTGAGTGTCGAGAAGCCATAGAGAGTGAATAGGCTCGACAGCACAGAAAGCTTAGCATCATCAAAGGTATGTTTTTTAAGCTCGTGGCCAACGTGACCGCTGTTTTTGTTATCCAATATCACTGCAATATTCCCTATGACGGCTTGTCATTCTTGTGCTGTTCAATCCACTTCTCAAGCTCTTCACGTTTGAATCGCCACGATGTGCCTACTTTGAACGCAGGTATCTTCGCTG
>JASLIR010000069.1 GCA_030152125.1 Alkanindiges sp. | reverse complement strand
GGCGGGAATACCCGAGGCCAGTGAAAGTGTGACTGTTGTGCCATTGCTACTAAGGCGGTTACCATTGGCCAGGTTTACATTGCCATTTTTGGCTGAAAGAATGCCGCTGTTTTTAATGGTTGGTGCCAGCAGGGTCGTCGTGCCATTTAAGGATTGAATGGAGCCCTGATTATTAATGGTACCGGTGGCTGTGCCACGCTCAAATATCAGGCTGCCAGCATTAAAGTCGCTATCACTGATATTCAGGCTGGAGGCGATGACCGAACTCGCTGAAATTTGCCCGCTATTGCCAATGGTGATGCCTGCCGGGTTCACCAGAATCAATTTGCCATTGGCTGTCACCTGGCCAAAAATCTGGCTAGCTGCTGTAGAGTTAATACGGTTTAAGGCAATGCTATTGGTGCCGGGCTGGTTAAATATAACCTGGGCATTGGAGCCCACGTTAAAGCTGTTCCAGTTGGCAATCAACTGGTCGGACTGCTGGTTAACAGTCAGTTTACCCTGGCTGATACTTCTGGTCACATCGGCGGTGCCGGATGCAATATTGCCCAGTACCGGCAGGGTATTGCTGGCTGGAGCTGCCCATGCAGCGGGGTAAAAAAGAAAGCTCAGGCTAATGGCCAGCGCATGTTTTTTAAAGGAAGCATTCCGTGCCTGTTGTTCCGCTGCCATGTTTATCTCTTAATAATCTGTTATTCAATTCTGCAGTATTTTAGATTAAAAAAGTGGCAATGGTGCAGGAAAGGAGAAGTTTTATAAGCCTTGTTACACTTGCTACCAGCAGGTTTAGCTACATAAAAAACTACAGCCTTTCGTATATTATTAATTAAGTGGCAGGCGTGGTGGCCAGTCCGGTGCTTTATTGGGCTGGCTGGCATGAATAGCCGTGCCATAAGCCAGTATTTCCACACTGCCTTGCCCGGCAATTTCACTGACGCTGATGCGTACTGCCAGAATTTCATTGGCACCAACCTGTGCAGCCTGTTGCTTTAAACGTAACAGGGCTTCACGGCGCGCACGCTCCAGCAGGCTTTCATAGGTTTTTAGGCGCCCCCCAAAAAAACTATGGATTTGCGCCCAGATATATTTAAAGTAATCCTGGCTAATGACCACATTGGACACAATCAGTTCGCCAGTTTGCTGCTCACGCGTATCAAAGCGCCGGGTACTCACCCGGATATAGGCGAACAGTGCTTCCTGTGCTGCCAGCTGCTGCAGGTGCTTGCGCTCGGTACGCTTGCCAAAGTACCAGCCAATACTAAACAGCAGTAAGGTAATGCCAATTTTAAAGGCTAATTCAAACATATGAATTGCCTTTAGGCTGAAGTTTTAGGGAAAGGGTCGGCAGGTGCATGAGGTGCCACAATTACGGCTGTGCCATATACAAACAGTTCGGCTGCACCCTGGGCAATGTTGGAGGTGGAAAAGCGGATACCAACAATGGCATTGGCACCCAGCAGGCTGGCTTTATCTACCATGCGCTGTATGGCCTCCTGCCGGGACTCTTCCAGCAGTTCGGTATAGGCGGTCAACTCGCCACCCACAATATTTTTTAGGCCGGATAAAAAGTCACTGCCCACATGTTTACTGCGCACCGTACTGCCATGCACCACATCCAGTTGCTGGATGATGCGGTGGCCGGGAAGGGATTCAAGGTTACTTAGCTGGATGCGGCGTGCAGGATTTGTCATGAGGTTTTGAATATCGTTAGTTTTATAGGCAGTTTGCAGTGTGCCAAAAAAAGTGCAGTCTGCAAAGAAAATCCGCTTATAAATAACAGAGCTAAAACAAAGCCCCTCACGGGGAGGGGCTTTGTTGTGGCTACTTAAAGGGTTACTTAAATTGTTACTTCAACCAGGGTGTCAGGTCAGCTTATTTGGCTGCACTGGCAGTCTCGTTGCTGCTGGCTTTTACACCACCACCCAGGGTTTTGTACAACTCTACCTGATTAACCAGATTGGCCAGTTGCAGGTTTAACAGGCCTTGTTGGGCCGAGTACTGGGTACGCTGTGCATCCAGTACCGTCAGGTAGCTGTCAATACCAGCCTTAAAGCGGGCATTGGACAGGCGGTAGTTGGTGCTTGTGGCGTCTACCAGACGGGTTTGTGCAGACAGGCGGTCACCAATGGTAGCGCGTGTGGCCAGCGCATCACTCACTTCCCTAAAGGCAGTCTGGATGGCTTTTTCGTAACTGTTAACCGCCAGCTTCTGGTCTACCTCAGCAATTTTTACATTGCTGCGGCGTGTACCGAGATCAAAAATCGGCAGGTTCAGTTGCGGGCCAACACTCCATACAAAGGAGCCACTTTTGAACAGGTCAGACAGGTCAGTGCTGGCATAGCCAGCACTACCAGTCAGGCTAATGCTGGGGAACAGCGCAGCACGTGCTGCACCCAGGTTAGCCCCGGCAGCACGCAACTGATATTCTGCACTGGTCAGATCCGGGCGGTTTTGCAGCAGGTCGCTGGGCAGGCCGGCACCCAAGGTACTGGCCGTGGTGATTTGCTTGATCTGGTCAGTAGGCAGCAGGTCATTAGAGACCTGTTGACCTACCAGCAGTTCCAGCAGGTTACGGTCCTGTGCGATTTGTGCCTTGTAGGTTGCCACGTTACCACGCGCAGTTTCCACACTAATCTGGGCCTGACGTACGCTCACTTCGTTGTCGATACCAACATCAAAACGGCGCTTGTTCAGCTTGTAAGACTCTTCCTGTGCTTTTAAGGTCTGTTCGGCCAGTTGCAATTGCGCGGTGTCATAGGAAATAGCCAGCCAGGACTGGGCAATCTGCCCAACCAGGCTAATCTGCGTGGCGTCTCTGGCGCTTTTGGTCGCCAGATAGTTTTGCAGCGAGGCATCTTTTAAGTCACGTACGCGGCCAAAGAAATCCAGCTCGTAAGCGGTTACTCCCAAACCAACCGAATAATTGGTTTGCGGGCCGGAGCTTTGCTGGTTATCGGCACGGGTTACACCTGCATTGGCATTGACGGTAGGGAACAAGGCACCTTCGCTAATGCGGTACTGGGCGCGGGCGCGCTCAATATTCAGCGCGGTGGCACGCAAGTCACGGTTATTTTCCAGGCCCAGCTGAATCAGCTGCTGCAGGCGCTGGTCGGCAAAAAACTCTTTCCAGCCCTGTGCTGCAATGGAAGGGCCTGAGGCCACATCCGCTGCATCGGCAACCTTGTTAAATGCTGCCGGGGTATTGGCAGTCACCTCAGGTTGCGGGCCACGCAGACTCTGGCATGCAGCCAGGGTCAGCGCCAGGGTGGATAACACAAAGCCACGACCAACAGTGGACCATGTGACAGTGAGCCCTGCTTTAGGTAAACGTGTATTAGGCATCATGCTTTTGGCTCCTGATGATCATTTTTAGTGTTTGTCCAAAGATACCCGGTCTTCTGGATGCTCTTCTATACGGTCTTCCGGATGCGACTTGCTTTTAAACAGGCTGGCAACCCAGAAGTAGAAGATTGGAATAAAGAATATGCCAAGGAATGTAGCAGAAATTACACCGCCGAGTACACCCGTACCCACAGCATTCTGACTGCCTGCACCAGCACCATTACTTAATACCAGTGGTACCACGCCCAGGCCAAAGGCCAGCGAGGTCATGATGATAGGGCGCAAACGCATTTTGACTGCATGCAGGATGGAGTCCACCAGGTTTTCCCCTTTCTCCTGCAGCTCCTTGGCGAACTCGATAATCAGAATCGCGTTTTTAGCCGACAAGCCCATGACCGCCAGCATACCGACCTGGAAGTAAATGTCGTTATTCAGGTTTTCGAAGCGGGTGAAAGCAACCGCACCAAATACACCCAAAGGCACAACCATTAACACCGCGAACGGTACAGACCAGCTTTCATACAGGGCTGCCAGACACAGGAATACCACCAGCACGGAGATACCATACAGCAAGGGAGCCTGTTGACCTGAGGTTTTTTCTTCCAGCGACAAGCCTGTCCACTCATAACCAACACCTGGCGGCAGCTTGGCAATCATTTGCTCCATCTGGCTCATGGCTTCACCACTACTATAGCCTGGTGCAGCCTGACCCTGAATGTTGAGCGAGGATACGCCGTTATAGCGCTCCATACGCGGTGAACCATAAGTCCATGAACCTGTTGCAAAGGATGAGAAAGGAACCATGTTGCCTGCGTTGTTACGCACATACCATTTGCCCAGGTCTTCCGGTGCCATGCGTGAAGGCGCATCACCCTGCACAAACACCTTCTTCACACGGCCACGGTCAATAAAGTCATCCACATAGCTACCACCCCAGGCTGTAGACAGCAGGGAGTTGATGCTGCTAGTAGAAATGCCCATGGCGCCTGCCTTGGCATAATCCACATTGATCTTGTACTGCGGGGTATCTTCCTGGCCATTCGGGCGTACGCCCATCACAGCCTTGTTCTGGCTGGCCATACCCAGCAGCATGTTGCGTGCTTCCATCAGTTTTTCATGACCAATGCCGCCCACATCCTGCAATTGCAGGTCAAAGCCATTGGCAGTGCCCAGTTCAATCACCGCAGGTGGAATAATGGCAAAGGCCATACCATCTTTAATTTGCGAGAAGGCACCCATGGCACGGTCGGCAATGGCTTTTGCCTTCTGGTCTTCGCCTTTGCGCACATCCCAGTTTTTCAGGCGGGTAAAGGCAATACCGGCATTTTGCCCGGCACCGGAGAAGCTGAAGCCAGCCGCAGTAAATACCGCCTCCACATTGTCTTTTTCTTTAGTCAGGAAGTGATCCTGAATCTGCTGCAATGCAGCCAGCGTACGTTCCTGGGTAGCACCAGCCGGCAGTTGCACCAGACTAATGATAATGCCCTGGTCTTCTTCCGGCAGGAAAGAGGAAGGCAGTCGCTGGAACACAAACACCAGTGCCGCGATAACCAGTAAATAAGCCACACCAATAATGGCGCTACGCTTGATCAGGTATGCCACACCTTTCTGGTAACCATCGCTACCCTTATGGAATGTACGGTTAAACCAGCCAAAAAAGCCTTTCTTTTCCTGATGCTCGGCATCGCCGCTTTTTAACAGGCTGGCACACAGGGCAGGGGTCAGAATCAGCGCAACCAATACCGACAGGCCCATCGACACCACCAGTGTCACCGAGAACTGGCGATAAATCACCCCGGTGGAACCACCAAAGAAGGCCATCGGGATAAATACTGCAGACAGTACCGAGGTAATACCAATCAGGGCCCCGGTAATCTGGCTCATGGAGCGGCGGGTTGCTTCCTTCGGTGGCAGTTTTTCTTCTGCCATCACCCGTTCCACGTTTTCCACTACCACAATCGCGTCATCCACCAGCAGACCAATCGCAATCACCATACCAAACATGGTGAGGGTGTTGATGGAGAAGCCAAACAGGTTGATCACTGCAAAGGTACCCAGGATAACCACGGGTACGGCAATGGTGGGGATAATGGTGGCGCGCCAGCTTTGCAGGAACAGGTACATCACCAGGAATACCAGAATGATCGCCTCGATCAGGGTTTTAACAACCTCTTCAATCGACAGTTTCACAAACGGGGTGGTGTCATAAGGTACGGCGTAGTTCATGCCGGATGGGAAACTGGCTTTCAGTTCTTTCAGTCGGGCATCAATGGCCGCGGCCGTATCCAGCGCATTGGCACCAGCTGCCAGACGGATACCAATACCAGCCGCAGGATGCCCGTTATAGAAGGCATCTACGTTATAGCTTTGTGCACCCATTTCCACTTTGGCCACGTCTTTTAAACGTACCTGCGAGCCATCGGTGGCAGTTTTCAGGAAAATTTCCTGGAACTGTTCCGGGGTTTGCAGGCGGCTTTGCGCGGTAACCGTGGCATTTAATGCCTGGCCTTTGCTGGCGGGCAGCCCACCTAACTGACCAGCAGATACCTGGGCGTTTTGTGCCTGAATGGCAGCCGTAACATCAGCAGGGGTTAACTGGTAGCTGAGCAACTTACTGGGGTCCAGCCAGATGCGCATGGCATAAGGTGCACCAAACACCTGCAGGTCACCCACACCAGCCACACGGCTGAGCGGGTCTACCACGTTACTTACCATATAGTCGGAAACATCGTCACGGCTCAGCTTGCCATCTTCAGAGTAAAAGGCGACCCATCTGATGAAGTTGCGTGCGGACTTGTTAACCGTTACACCCTGGCGCTGTACTTCCTGCGGCAGCAGTGCCATAGCGGCTTGTAGCTTGTTCTGCACCTGTACCTGGGCAATGTCCGGGTCTGTACCGGCCTTAAAGCTCAGGGATACGCTGATGGAACCGTCAGCAGCGCTGGTAGAGCTCATATAGCTCAAACCATCCAGGCCTTTCATCTGCTGTTCAATAATCTGGGTAACAGAGTCTTCCGCAATTTTTGCTGAAGCACCCGGGTAATTGGCATTAATGGCAATCAGCGGTGGGGCAATACTGGGGTATTGCGCGACCGGCATACTAAAGATCGACAATATCCCCGCCAACATGAGGATAATGGCGATTACCCATGCAAAAATGGGTCTATCAATAAAAAAACGAGACATGAATCATCGCTCCTTAAGACTGGGCAGATGCGCTAGCGGCTGGATCAGCTTTCTGTTCAGTTTGCTTGGCATCATGCGCCGCAGGTTGAGCATCTGTTTTAGCACCAGCAGGTGGTGCTGTATTTTGGGCAGCCTTTTTGTTCGGATCGGCAATCACGGTTTTTACCGTGGCACCCGGCTGGGCCTTCATCATGCCTTCATACACAATACGGTCACCTTCCTGCAGGCCTTCAGTCACAATCCACTTGTCACCCTGCGTACCGCTAGCCTGGATAATCTTGGGTTCCACAATGCCCTGACTGTTAACGGTCAGCACAGTGGCCTGACCTTGCGGGGTACGGGTAACGGATTGCTGCGGAACCAGGAATGCATTTTTATTCACGCCCTGTGTCAGCTTGGCCGTGGTATACATGCCCGGTAACAGCAGGTGCGAAGGGTTGTCAAAAATGGCACGCAAGGTGACGGAACCGCTAGTAGGGTCTACACTCACACCGGAGAATGCTAGGCGGCCTTCAACCGGGTAGGTGCTGCCATCTTCTAGGGTCAGCTTCACACGGGCACTGTCGTTGGCACCAGCCAGTTGGCCATCGTTTAACTGCTTGCGTAAACGTAGTAAATCGGCACTGGACTGGCTGATATCCACGTAAATCGGATCAAGCTGCTGGATGGTCACCA